>JBFRWR010000815.1:0-8109 GCA_051439685.1 Trichodesmium sp. | reverse complement strand
GAAATTCTGCCAAGGGTGACATTGACAAAAAACTTTTAATTTCTACTGCTATTGTTTGACCATCTTTTTCTGCACCAATAGCTCGTTCTCCACCTATATCAATGTATAAAGATATTTTAGTGCTAGGTTTAATAAATAGAGGATCGTCGGTAATTTTCCAACCATCTTTGATTAAAGCTGATGTAACAGCATTATGAAAAAAGTCTTTAGCTGGCATAACTTTAAAATAAATCTAATTTAATTAAACCACAAAATTCTCACTAATTACAGCTTCACCTAACACTAATTTTACAGTAAATTCTTCCCCTAATTCTCCAGTAAATTGACATTGAATAATCCTATCTTCACTTCTAGCTGTAATTTCTTGAAAAACTTCATTTTCACTTAAAACAATAAGTTTCAAATTAGGAGGAAGATAAACATCATCCCCAGTCGGATAAATTCGTAAAGTTATTTCTACTTCAGGATAATCATTATTTTCTCTTGCTAAATTTACCAGTAAAACCACAGCATTACTTAATAAGTCTGCTCGTAAATCAATTAACTTTCCACGTTGAGTTTCTTCGCTTCTAGCGAATGCTAATCGTGAGGGATTTAATAACTCATTTGCTGCTTGCCATCCAGTAGTTAAGATATTATCAAACCATTGAGTTAAATTCACCCGACTTGGTATGATTTCTACATCTATAATAGGAACACCTAATCTCTCTGAAAGCAAACCTTCTTGATGCAAAGATTCTATTTGCTCACAAGCAGATTGAGAACCTTTAAAAAGCAAAATTATACTACCCATTTTAATTTCCACTACCCTAATATAAGGACATCCTGTTATCGCCCTAACTTTGTTCTCAATTTCTAATAGTTGTTTTGCTGAAACATCATCAGGTATTCTAATTAATAAATTTCTTTCTTTTTCAAAATTAGGAGGTTGAGGCTGTTTTCTATATTTAGAATTAAACATATGAAAAATGATATTTTGAGGATTACCAATTTCCTGTTTCAGCAATTTTTCTAAGCAAAAATGAATTCCTTTTTTCTTTTTATCATTACTTAGTTTAGTTCTGAGAGATTCAACTGATGAAATATCTTCCAGTTCAGCAACCATATCTGGAAGTTCTTTTCCTACTAATGCCATTAATAAATACTGCTTGTGAAATTTGCTTAAGCCTTCTCCCATTGACGACCATTCCTGTTTAATTTTTTCTAGGTCAACAATTAAATTATTCACATTCCAAGTAGCTTGAGCTTCAGCATAAAAGTTATAATTAACTAAATCTTGAAGACACTTAGGATTATTTGCATCTTGATTCATAGAATTTACCTCGAAACACTTCTTTTGATGATAATTATAATTTTACCATTGTTATTAATAATGACCGTTAGTGAGGAATAATTGCCATTATCAATTCGCCTTGTAGAGTATTAATTGTGAGGCAAAAAGATGTTTTCTTGAGCTTCACTAGCAAAATCTAATTTAGTTATTGAAAAAATCATCCAGGCGATCGCTTACTACCGATCGCCCATACCAACAAAAAACAGGAGAATATTGATATATGTCTGCATCTGAAATTGTTATGCACCAGATGTTTTCTGAAGCTGTTGAGCACTATCATCCCTTTGCTGAATATCTCGGCTATCAAGAGGCCGCAGATGGATTTATTGTCTATTATGAAGGCACGAATGGGCAACAATATATGGCAATAGATACAGAAGGGAATGTCGTTAGAGACACCACGATGGGTACAACGAGAACAGTTGGAGCTTTCGCAGTGGGAGTCGCCATTCTCGATGCTCTGTTCGGAAGTTCATCTTCCTAGTTTTCTTCATCAAGATATTGGTTAAATGGCAAAGTCTTTACAACTTTGCCTACATTTTGACATACAGCAGTTTCCGAAGTTATGAGGTACATCTATCGCGGGCAAGATGCCCGCACTGCAATATTTTGACCATTTACCTTAGTACCTCATTTGCCCGAAATCTGCTGTAACACCTGAAAATGGGATGATTTCAACCTGAATTATTTAGCTATTAACTATTAATTATTCGATCGCTCTCCTTGAACCGGATATGATAATTTCCCCCACAATTTATTTCTTATCCTCTGTTTTTTCTGGCAATATAGAAAACCCATTATAAGAAGATTTATGTGGTAATTGTACTTGAAAATTTACCCGGTCTATCATCTCTGCTGAACGTACTTCCAAAGTCCAATTTCCAGGTGCTAATTGCCAAAATAAAGAATTACTAGAATTAACAGCTAATTTCTCTCCGTTTAACCACCATTCTACAGATTTTTTCGATGAATTGCCTAACTTAAATTCTAATTTTTGTTCCCTAGCAATACTATCAATTAAAAAGTAATCATCTTCTTGGGGAAATAGAATTTTTAACTCACCATTAATCAAACTCGATTCAGTCTGTCTTGTCAACCATTCATTATACTCATCAGGCAAATTTCCAGGCTGATAATTATTAGATAAATACTCATATTCTGCCACTTTTTCTGGATAAAAATATTCTGTCATTACGGAAGAACAATCTGATGTCGGACGCAAACCAGAAATTGTACAAACTGGGAGTTGTATCATATTTTTTAGAGGAGAAAAAGGGGTTGGTTTTTCCTGTTCATGTAAATGCAGCATAATCCGATTCCATAAAGGTGCAGCACCCATAACTCCTGATATTTGACTCATGGGTTTGCCACTAAAATTACCTACCCAAACTGCTACAGTATAGTCTTGAGTAAAACCAACTGTCCAAGTATCACGAAAGTCGGAAGATGTACCAGTTTTTACTGCTGCTGGAAATGGTAAATTTAAAGCTGAATTAACTCCAAATTCTGTAGCTCTAGCATGACTATCACTCAACATATTTGTGATTAACATCCATTCAGTTTTGGCTTTAGGTAATTGAGATAGATTTTTGTTTTTTGTATCTGAATAATTTTCCTGCCTTTCTCCCCTTTCAAAGGGGGGTAGGGGGGAGCCTTTCTGCCTTATCGTTTTCATAAAACTCCCATGTAAAACAGATTTAGTCTGACCAGGAATTGTTGTTATAATAGGAATATTTTCTCCTTGTTTTGCCATGATTAAATAAGCTTTTGCTAACTCCCACAAACTAACTTCTCCACTGCCTAAACTTAGACCCAAACCATAATATTCTGGGGATTTTTGTAAATGTGTAAAACCTAATTGATGGAGACGGTTTAAAAAATTTCCTACTCCAACTTTTTCTAATACTCCAACTGCCGGAATATTCAGAGAATTTGCTAATGCTACTCTGACAATAACAGGTCCTAAAAATTTATCTTTATTATAGTTAGTTGGACTGTAAAGTTTTGCTCCGGGAATTGCATAATATTTAGGCACATCTGCCAAAACTGTATTGGGATTAATTACTTGGTTTTCTAATGCTAATTGATATAAAAAAGGTTTGAGAGTTGAACCAGGTTGACGTAATGCTTGTACTCCATCATTACTTCCCATTTTTTGATAATCAAAATAATTAGGAGAACCTACATAAGCTAATACTTCTCCTGTGTGATTATCAATTACAATAGCAGCACCATGATTTACATTATAAGGTTCAAGATTTTTAATTATGTGCTGAACTTGAGCGGTGACGAACTGTTGTAAAGGTCGGTTAATCGTAGTGCGAATAATTGTGGAGTTAGTGTTTATAGATAAGTTTTGATGAATATTATTAACTGGTGGATTTTTAGATAACCAAAATAGAAAATGTGGCGCAGCAATAATACCTTGATTTTTTGGTTGTAAAGTTATTTCTTCAGTCAGAGTCTTTTGTGCTTGAGTCTGAGTAATATAGTTGTCTTCAACCATCCGTTTGAGAACATAAGCTTGACGTTTTTTAAGAATATTCCAGTTGTAGTAGGGGTTGAGATCGGTGGGGTCATTGGGTAAAGCAGCGAGAATAGTAGCTTGAGCAAGATTGAGGTCAGTTGCAGAAACGCCAAAATAACTGCGTGCTGCTGCTTCTACACCGTATATATTTCCTCCCATTGGTAAGCGGTTGATGTATGCTGCCAGAATTTGGTTTTTGTTCATACCTGCTGCGAGTCGCCAAGATAACCAAATTTCTCGGAATTTATTACCCAGGGTGCGAGGTGTGGGTTCTAACATTCGAGCAAGTTGCATGGTGATAGTTGAAGCACCACTGACTATTTGTCTAGCTTGAATAGCTTCGAGTAGCGATCGCCCTATTGCTTGAATATCTAAGGGACCATGTTGATAATATCTTTTGTCTTCTGCAGCAATGATGGCGTTAATAAATAGGGGTGAGATTTGCTCTAGGGTTACAAATACGGTATTTTCTTGGTCGCGGGTGAGAATAGTTCCGAGGGGGAGACCGTTACGATCAGTGAATTTTAAGGTTTGTTGATGTTGAGTGATGTCTTGAGCGCGAACAGGAAAGAGGTAGGGAAGCGATCGCCCAATTACGCACAACAGCACAAAACCTACAATAATTTTAGATTGGGGTTTAGTTTTTTGCCATCTGTTCCGCATCAGTTTGGATATATTTTTGGTAAGTTCTATCATGTATTTGCAACTTCAGAAAACTATCAGTGATTAACTACAATTTATATCTATTTAATTTCGGTTATTTCATATTTTATAAAAATCTTATTTTGCTTCTGTCGTATCATTCAGTAATTCTGTATACTTGAGGGTGATAACTATTTTATAGTTGGGTATTTTCATCTTACTACTTGATATCTTCTCCCTAGTATTTTCCCAATATTTTATATCTGATAAATAATCATTGATTAGAGATAATTTTTTTTTATATCTCAAAATTTAATTTTCTAAATTTACCCTATGCCCTATCTTTTTTTTCATACAATTTTTGTTTATGGTTATAGTAATCCCTGTAGAATTTCTGAATAAAATTATAGGGGTTTGGTTTCCAAATACCATTTGTATTTGGGGAAAGTAGAACCAACCCCATTAGATAAAATATTACAACCTAATTCAGTATTGCTATATTGAAATTATATAGTAATCAGGGTTGATATATGAGAGTTTAACTATTCATAATTTAGCTTTCAGTCATCTACCATTAGTTAGAAAATTATGATCTTTAAAGGATTAATTAGTATGGACAGATTAAGGGAAAATTAAAAGTATAAATCAAAGCCAATATCTGAGTAGTCCTTCTCCTGAAAAAGCTGTTAGTTTCCTATTCAGTAGGAATACAGCAGATTCCATTTTAGTGAGGTACACCCGTCGCGGGCAAGATGCCCGCACTGGGAACATTTAATTTATTAATTTCTGTACTTCATATACCTGGAATCTGCTTTCTCTGACCTCAATTTAAAAATAGACAACCAAAAAATTAAGTAATCTAAAGTTATTTTGCATTTTTTGCTCAAATGTACTTGCTCAGTTATAATGTGCAAAAATTAAGCTATTAGTATTATGTACAATTCCATCAAATATTCCCTTATTGATTTTTCTTCTCTGACTATCTTTCTGTAAAATTAGTTGGTTTACTTGAGTATGAGAAAAATCCCTATATCGAAATTATTCAGGAACCTAGGATTAAATGTATTTATTTTAATATCAAACAATGAAACATAGTAATTTTCTCAAATATACAATCCAAAAACTCGAACAAATAATTGTCAAAATCTGGAAATTAGCTAATCTTAATCTAAGAAAAAAAACAAAAAATACCAAATTAATTATAGTAACAATTCTGAGTATTTTATGTATATCAATTGTCCCGGCATTAACTCAGGAAAAACCTGTAAATATCCAAGTATTAATCCAAGCTCTAGAAGGAACTCAATGGGAACCAGTTCAAGCAGATTTTAATAAAAGTCACCCAAATATTAACCTAGAAATTGTCAAAGGTCCGAACGATACCAACCTAGTAGAAGACCTTTATACATCTTCTTTTTTATTAGGAGATTCTCCCTATGACTTAGCCTATATGGATATAGTTTGGGTACAAAAATTTGCTGCTGCTGGCTGGTTACAAAACCTTTCAGAAAAAGTAGATCAACAACAATTAAAAGAAGCATATTTACAGGGAGACATAGAAGGAGGCACTTACCAAAATAAACTTTATCGAATGCCATTACGTTCTGATGGCGGAATGCTTTATTACCGCACAGACTTATTAAAAAAAGGCGGATTTGAACCTCCTAATACTTTCCAAGAACTAATCAAAATTTCCCAAGAATTACAAGCAAAAAATCTAGCTGAATGGGGTTATGTTTGGCAAGGTAAACAATATGAAGGTTTATCGGCAATGTTTATTGAAATACTCAAAGGTTATGGTGGATTTTGGGTAAATCCAGAAACAAAGGAAGTAGGTTTAGATAAACCAGAAGCTCTAGAAGCAGTAAACTTTTTACGCACAACTATTACTGAAGAAATTTCTCCTCCGGGAGTAACTACTTATGCAGAAGAAGAAACCCGTCGTTTATTTCAAAGTGGCAATACAGTTTTTCTGCGTAATTGGCCGTATGTTTATCCATTAGCATCAGAGTCAAAAATAGCTGGAAATTTTGATATTAAACCAATGATTCATGCTCCAGGAAAAAATAGTGGAGCTTGTTTGGGAGGATGGGGTTTAGGAATAGCTAAAACTACAAAACATCCAGAGGAAGCATGGGAAGTTATTCAATACTTCAACCAACCAGAAGTACAAAGAAAGTTTATTTTAGAAACAGGATTCGTTCCGGCGAGAAAATCGCTTTTTAACGACCCTATCCTGGTGGGAAAATTTCCTTATTTACCAAATTTATTCCCAGTAGTTAATAATTCTGTTTTACGTCCGCCAATTCCTCAATATGCTCAAGCATCTGATATTTTACAACGTTATTTGAGTGCTGCCCTAACAGGTTCCCGTACACCAGAGTCAGCAATGAAAGCTGCAGCTACAGAAACTCGTGTTTTGTTAGGAGGAAGAAGGAGTCAGGAGACAGGAGTCAGGAGACAGAATTAATTTTCTACAGTTTCTATACCTTGATTTTTTTTCATTGAACAATTACTGTAAATTAGGATTTCAGTCAGGTATATTACTGGCTGGCAAGATGTGTGGATAATCAGCGATCAAAAAGTTTTGTTTGTAGTAGGACTTTAGTCCTAAAATAGATAGGTTTAAAGCCTTACTACAAACTTTAATTATAAATATTCAATATGAAAAATTTCCCAACTACTTCTATCAAAAAGTTTTTGTTTATAGTTTTACCCTAGTTCTAAGATAGATAGGGCTGAAGACCTACTACGAACTTTAATTATAACTATTCAATATGAAAAATTTCCCAACTACTTCTATTCCTAACTCTCTTGAAAAAAGAGAAAATTTAACAGGATGGCTATTAATAACCCCAGCCATTCTCATATTACTATTTGTATTTGCTTATCCAATTGGTCGCGCTCTTTGGTTAAGTCTATTTACACAAAATCTTGGTACAGAATTAAAGCCGATTTTTTCTGGCTTAACTAACTACAACAGAATATTAACTGATGGTCGTTTTTTGCAAACTTTATGGAATACAACAATATTTACAGCTTGCTCTATTTTCTTAGAATTAATATTAGGAATGAGCATTGCTTTAATCTTAGATAAATCATTCCGAGGTAGAGGTTTGGTTCGTACTATTAATCTCATTCCTTGGGCATTACCAACTGCAGCTATTGGGTTAGGTTGGGCATGGATTTTTAACGACCAATTTGGCATTGTTAACGATATACTTCTCCGTTTAGGATTCATTCAAACTAATATTACTTGGTTAGGTGATCCTTTCCGAGCAATGTTGGCAATGATTATTGCTGATGTTTGGAAAACAACGCCATTTATTGCCATTATTTTATTAGCAGGGTTACAATCAATTTCCTCTGATTTATATGAAGCTCACGCTATTGATGGAGCCAACCCAATACAGAGTTTTCAACAAATTACTATCCCACTATTAATGCCACAAATAATAATTGCTTTGTTATTCCGATTTGCTCAAGCATTCGGCATTTTTGACTTAGTACAAGTAATGACTGGAGGTGGGCCTGCTGGAGCTACAGAAACAATTTCTATCTATATTTATGCTACTATTAGACGTTATTTAGACTTTGGTTATGGAGC
>JBFRWR010000814.1:0-4691 GCA_051439685.1 Trichodesmium sp. | reverse complement strand
TTCCAGTCGCAATGACTTTACAGTAACTAATTACCCGGATTCTATATGACTGTTTGCCAAGATGTAGTTATTTAAGGCAATAGTTATGACTACTGGACCGTTTCATCTAAAACTGTGCATTAGATTTGTCATTGCGTTTTGCTGGCGCATAGCTTCCGCTAACGGCTGTCGCCGACATTTTTGCGGAGCATTCCGTTAGGAAAAAGCGCAGCTTTGCGATAGCAAACGACAGTGTTTGCGGAGCATTCCGTCAGGATAGCAATCTCAGACCAATTTGCTATTGCACTATTTAAGGTGAAACACTCCACTACAACGCCTAACACTGAACCAACTCTGACAGATGTTATTAATAAGTGAGATAATTTATAGCAGTAGCCACTATAGTTAGGACATCGGGTAATTATGATGATTTATGACGCGAGCAAGATGCTCGCACTAATTGTCCTAACCGCCTTGGCGGTTGCTATATCTACTGGGGTTGATACTCTTTCGAGTCGCGTTGATAAGCTGTCTACCGATGTAGATAGTTTCAATTATCGCTTTGAAAACTACCAAAAAGCAACTCAGTGGGTGGTGCAACTTGCTTTGACTCTAATTGCCAGCGCTACTATTACGGTAATTGTAACTTCTGTTTTGAAATCATAAGCAAGGAGCGATCGTGACTTTTCAGTTATCAATAGCTAGACACACATTCGGGCACGGATAAAGGGATTAATTATTTCCATCATCCGTGTATCTGTGGCAAAATCCGTGTCTAGCTTTTTTTGAAGTTAATTCAGTAATGTCTGCTATAATATTAGTATCCGATCAATATAAAAAGTTAGAAATATGACCCAAACAACACGCAGAAAAGTACCCAGAGGTACCCCAATATATGGCGATCGCCCTCCTCTTTCCCCAGAGGAAATAGCCAGACGCAAAGCAGAAAAGGAAGCTTTTGGCCGTCGGTGTCGGGAAATTTTTTGGCGAGTTTATCCAGACTTGGTGAAAGAACATTACGACTGGTATATTTATATCGAACCCGATAGTGGAGATTATTTTCTGGATAGCGATCGAGATGTTGCCCGTCAAAAAGCTAAACAAAAATACCCTGGTGCTTTATTGATGGCAATGTGCGTCAATGAAACAGGAGCAGTTGGGAAAATATGATTCAGGGATACTTTGGTAGTAAAGGTGAGCTATTTTTTGAAATAGAACTAATAGCTGCCGACGGTTCGAGAATAATAGTTGATGCTTTGTTAGATACTGGTTTTACTGACTGGTTGGCAGTAGATACTCAAGATGTAGAAAGTTTAGGATGGTCTTTTCAAGAACAAGAAGAAAAGCAGACAGCATTGGGAGTGGCAACTTTTAATTTGTACCAAGGTGCAGTTTGTTTTGACGGTCAAGAAATGCAGGTTCCTGTTGTTGTTGGTGATGGCATACCAGAGATTTTAATCGGTTTGTCTTGGCTGGAAAATCGGCGCTTGGTAGTGGATAGAAATGCTGATATTCTTACTTTGGAGAGTATCTAGTATCGGCGAATGCTTAACTATTGTCTAATAAATGAATAAAATATCAATCTCGGAAAACAGAGTCACAGTAGGGGCGAATGGCATTCGCCCTTAGTTATAATTCTACTGCTTAACTAGACTCCTCCCCTACTCCCCTACTCCCTCACTCCCCTGCTCCAGAAGTTGTTGCCGACAATGTTGGAGACTTTCTCGCACAATTTTAGTATGAGGATGTTCCCCTCCTAATTTTTGCTCAAAAATATCCAGTGCTTGTTGGTACAATGGTTCGGCTTCCGAGTATCTGCCTTGAGCTTCATATAATAAAGCTAGGTTGTTGAGGTGGGTGGCAAGCAATGGATGATTTGATGGTAGGGCGATTTTGAGGATTTCTATAGCTTGTAGGTACAAAGGTTCTGCTTCCAAGTATCTCCCTTGAGAACGATATAATTCTGCTAGGTTGTTGAGGTCTCTGGCAAGAGATGGATGGTTAAGAGGCAGGGCAATTTCGTGGATTTCTATAGCTTGTAGGTACAAAGGTTCTGCTTCCAAGTATCTCCCTTGAGCTTTATACAATAATGCCAAGTTGTTGAGACTGGAGGCAAGAGATGGATGATTAGGAGGTAGGGCAATTTTGTCAATTTCTATGGCTTGTAGGTACAAAGGTTCTGCTTCCGAGTATCTGCTTTGAGATTCATATAAACTTCCCAAGTTGTTGAGGTTTCTAGCTTGGTCTGGATGATTTGATGGTAGGGCAATTTTGTCGATTTCTATAGCTTGTAGGTACAAAGGTTCTGCTTCCGAGTATCTGCCTTGAAAATAATATAATAGAGCCAAGTTGTTGAAGTCGGTGGCGAGTTCTCGATGATTTTCTGGTAGGGAAATTTTGTGGATTTCTATGGCTTGTTGGTACAAAGGTTCAGCTTCGGAGTATCTGCCTTGAGAATAATATAATCCTGCCAAGTTGTTGTAGACAGTCGCCACATCAGAATTATTTTTATCTAGCTGTTTGTCTGCTATTTCTCTACCATTCTCCAACCAAGGTTGTGCCTGTGGATAAAATCCTTGATCTTGATAGAATGAACCTAACCTAATAAAAGGAACAATCAAATCATCATCACTCAAATACTCAGTCAAATTTTCTGCCACTTGCATAATATGAGGAATATAAACCTCAACTTCCCGAACTTGCTCCCGCGTAATGCTATAGGGAATTTTCCTCGCCGCCTCCACCATCCCCACAACAAAACCACGTTTCAACTCATCCACCCCCGAATATGCTCTCAATTTTATCTGCAAAAATTCCCGGACTAAAGGATGCAAACTATAAACCCCAGACTCAACACCCTTCAAAAAATGCAGATTTTCCAAATCCCCAAGAGCAATTTCCCACACCTCCAACTCCTCATCATCCTCCATCCCATCCAACGACAAACTAAAAGGTGCCAAAGCATACAACCCCAACCTCAAACCTATTTCTTGAGTCTTTTCATCCAACCTATCCCAACTTAAAGCGATCGCCTCTGCCACACCATGAGGATAATTAATCAACTCATTAGCTGACATCGCCTGATGTTCCAGACTTTTTCCCTGTAAACGCTGGAGCATTTTTGTCAAAGCCAAATTATCCCTATTGAAAGAATCCCAATACTCATCCAAATACCGCCCCACCAATTCGATCGCCAGAGGCAAATAACCCAACCATTTCAATAACTCCCTTGCCTTCCAAGGTTCCTGCAAAACTCTATCTCTACCCAATATAGACTTTAACAACTCCATCGCTGCCAAAGGTTTCAACACATCCAGAGGCAACTCCCGAAACGCCGAACCAAAACTTTGACGAGTCGTCAGCAGTACCCGAAACCGAGAGTCTGGAGGTAAAAAAGGCTTTACCTGACTTTCGTAGTCAGTCACATCATTATAAATAAGTAACGCCTCACCCCCAGACCAATTTTGCCAACAGTAGCGCAACCTTCCCAGTAAATCTTCCTCTTCCGGTAGAATAAGTTCGAGATTATTCTGAGCAAACCTGAGTATCTGAATACCCACATTCTCCGCAGGTACTTCCAACCAACAGATACCACCAGGGTAAGCAGATTTATTAGCATGAGCGTATCGACGGGAAAGTTCCGTTTTTCCCACACCCCCCATTCCCGAAACAGAAGCAACAGCAACCCGTTGATTATTTTTTAGCAATTCGTGGAGTTCGGCAAGTTCCTTTTCCCTACCCACAAAAACCTTATTGTCTAACCATTCCTCCCCAGGAATATTGTATTTTTGAGTTTGAATAGTTGCATCAGACTTAGTTTCTTTTTCACCACTAGATTTTGATTTACGTTTTTCCCACTCTTGATCTAAAAATTCTAAATTTCTTTCTTTATCTGTACTCCACAACTTCAGCCTAAACTCCCATACTTTTGAACCCTGCTTTTTTTTCCGTATATCTTCCAAAATTTGCAAAAATTCTTCCAGTTGTTTCAACACATCTCTAATTTCTTCTGTAGTCAACTTTTTACCATCATTTTTGTATTGTTCAGTCAAATTTGCCAAACATTTCAGTTCAGTTTTGACAAATAAATCGGCATCTTTACCCTGCCAGTTTGCTTCTATTTCTACATCAGATAAATCTGTTAACTCCTGATTAACAAATGCTAATAAAGCCTCCAATAAAACTTTGGCCCTTTCTTTAGTTTTTGGTCCTGTAGATGTTCTTGGCATATTCACAACTCCTTTGAAAAAGAAACTTCGGGGAATCCCCAAACTTTTTATTCCCCGAAGTTAGGTTTTGTCAATTATAGCAAGGCTTTCATAATTTTCTCAAAACTGTTGCTTCGGGGTATATACCCTAAGTTTTAATTGACTCATTAAATTCAAACAGACAAAAAGTCATTGTTTTTAGGAGGTCAAAATGTCTCAACAAATCACAACAAAAGAAGACTTAATTTCTCAAATCATGGCAACCGAATATCTGAATCCCAAAGCATTAATTGCTTTTGGCATAACGAACGAAAAAGCAGCAGAAATGGTAGGCGTATCTCTGCGTCATTTTTATCGTTATGAACATACACAACCGCCATTATCAGTGAGAAAATTAGGAGCAATATTAGCCCATCAATTAATTAGTGAAGGGAAAAAAATTAAGCCAAATTTGTTTTACATAATGGAAAGACATTTAAAATTAGAACAGTAGTGTATTTAGTT
>JBFRWR010000813.1:0-5689 GCA_051439685.1 Trichodesmium sp. | reverse complement strand
CCTTGTCGGTTAGAATATTTAGTTAGTATTGCTAATAGTGAAAAAAAATTAGGACTTATTCTTTATTGTTTGCCTGTATCCCCTGGAAAATCTAGAATTGTTGTTCAATATTCTAGGAACTTTGCTAAAACAATTCATCGGTTAATACCCCGTTGGTGGAATCATCTGAAAATTTGGAATTTGACTTTTGATGGTGATATGGTTTTGCTAAATCAGCAGGAGCATTTACTACAACAAAAACAATCAAGTGAAAGTTGGAAAACAGCTTATAAATTACCTACAAATGCAGATCGTTCAGTCATTGAATTTAGAAATTGGTTTGATAAATATTGTCATGGTAAATTACCTTGGAGTGAAGTGGGAATTAATGATCTAAATAATTCTCTAATAAATAATAATCATGCCTCACTATTGGATCGTTATCAACAACATACTCAGCATTGTAGTAGTTGTCGTCAGGCATTGAAAAATCTCCAAAGATTACAAATTTTACTTCTAACTTATTTCATAATTACTGTTTCTGGAGTTGCAATTATTCCAGATAATTTGCGGATACAAATAGGTTTACCTTTAGTAATTACAGCAGTTTTAGGAATGGGCATTTATGCTTGGTTGAAATTCTCATTAATTCCTCAATTTTATTTTGTTGATTATATTCATGCGAAAAAATGAATTATTGTCAAAAGTATGTAAAAATCTAGATATAGAAACAAAAGTTATTCATTAATTGATAATGGATAATTGATAATTACCTCTGGTTAAAACCGTTCTTGATTGAATATCAGGAAATATCATTTCTTTTTTTCCCCTTAAAAGGGGAGGCTTTAAACCAGAATTATTTAATTATTAATAATTAATAATTAATAATTGGGTAAGATGAAATCTCGTCATCGAATTTTTCCTAAACTGTAATTTATTCAACTATAACAACAAATAAAATGCAAACAGAATTCAACTTTTTTCAGCATTGGTATCCTCTTTCTCCTATTGAAGACCTTGACCCAGAAATTCCTGTTCCCGTAACTCTCTTAGGAATGCGTTTAGTAATTTGGAAGCCAAGATATTCTGAGAATTACCAGGTATTTTTAGATGTTTGTCCTCACCGTCTAGCACCCTTAAGTGAGGGTCGAATTGATGACAAAACTGGTAATTTAATGTGTAGTTATCATGGTTGGCAATTTGACTCTCAAGGTATTTGCACTCATATTCCTCAAGCTGAAAATCAGGAAATTATAGCAAAAAATCGGCAAAATTTCTGTGCAACTGCTTTACCAGTGCGTCAAGAAAATGATTTACTCTGGGTTTGGCCTGATATTAAAACAGCAGAACTAGCTGCAAGTACACCTCTACCATTATCACCAAACATAGATGCGGAGAAAGGTTTTGTCTGGTCTTCTTATGTCCGCGATTTAGAATATGATTGGGAAATTCTAATAGAAAATGTCGCAGACCCGAGTCATGTTCCTTTTTCTCATCACGGAGTGCAAGGTAATAGAGATAGAGCAAAACCAATAGTTATAGAAATTGTAGAATCAACAATTGATTTAATTGAAGCTTTTAGTCCTGGAAATTTGCCGACAAAAATTACTTTTCAACCACCTTGTCGTTTAGAGTATGAAATTAGTTTTGGTAAGGATGGCAAAAAAGTAGGACTTGTGACTTATTGTTTGCCAGTATCTCCTGGAAAATCTAGAATTGTTGCTCAATTTCCGAGGAACTTTGCTAAAACAATTCATAAGTTGACACCCCGTTGGTGGGATCATATTAAAAATAGGAATTTAGTATTAGATGGAGATATGGTTTTGCTAAATCAGCAGGAACATTTACTAAAACAAAAACAATCAAGTGAAAGTTGGAAAATAGCTTATAATTTACCTACAAGTGCAGACCGTTTAGTAATTGAGTATAGAAATTGGTTTGATAAATATTGTCATGGTAAATTACCTTGGAATGAAGTGGGAATTAGTGATGTAAATAATTCTCTAATAAATAATAATCATCCCTCACTATTGGATCGTTATCAACAACATACTCAGCATTGTAGTAGTTGTCGTCAGGCATTGAAAAATCTCCAAATATTACAAATTTTACTTCTAACTTATTTCATAATTACTGTTTCTGGAGTTGCAATTATTCCAGATAATTTGCGGATGCAAATAGGTTTACCTTTAGTAATTACAGCACTTTTAGGCATGGGAATTTATGCTTGGTTGAAATTCTCATTAATTCCTCAATTTTACTTTGTTGATTATATTCATGCTAAGAGGTAAAAATTAGGTATAGTTGGAAATTTAAGAGCTTTTTTTTGCAGGTAAAATTAGGAATAAATTAAAATCTAGCATTTCCCAAGCTAGTGAGGTACAGATATTGATAATTAAATGTTACCAGTGCGGGCATCTTGCCCGCGCAGGTAGACCTCACCAAGTATGTAAGAAGTTACAGATTGTTTGTAAAAGAAATATAAATTAAGTAGATAGGGAACAGGGAACAGGGAACAGGGAACAGGGAACAGGGAACAGGGAACAGGTAGGAAGAAATAATCGACAACTATTTTTCTTAAAAATAAAGCAATGTATCTATCTACCAGATTTCAATCCCTTGAATTAGTAAGGCTTGCTATATTTTGGTAACTACTCACTCTTTTAATACTTATTTTACAAACAGTCTCTTAGATGGCAATATTGAAAGACTGAAATCTTTGCTTAAGTAAAGTTTAAAGAACAGATGAAAACCTTAAATCTCCAGAGTAAATGTGTTTAATACCTTAACAAAGAAAGCTGATTGCTGACTGCTAATAGCTGTTTGCGAAGCATTCCGCAGGAAATGCTTATATCATGTCCTGATAAGAGCGTGATAAAAAAACTTGCTCCTCTTTAATACTTAAAAACTTCCTCTTCTTCCCTCCTGACTCCTGTACGGACTTTGCATGCAACGTCCCTACGACTCCTATTTCCTATTTCTTATCTCCTATTTCCTATTGCTTATCTCCTATCTCCTATTGCTTATCTCCTATCTCCTGTCTCCTGTCTCCTGACTCCTGACTCCTCCCTAATTATTTATAACTGTTCAACCGGACATGATATTACTATAGGATTAATTATACCTAACCAAGTTTTTACCATTTTCTCAGATGAATCTCAGATTTTTCATAGACTATCCTAATATTGATAGTAAATACTTTATAAGTGTCAGGTTGAACTTAATTAATTGGAATAAATAGTATTATGAAAAACATCAACAAAAAAACAAAATTAGCGGTAGCTACTGCATTAACTGGTGTCTTAGCTGTTGGTATTGCTACTGTAGGTAATAATCAGGAAGCTCTTGCTGGAAAAGAAGGTATGGAAAAATGTGCTGGTATTGTTAAAGCTGGTATGAATGATTGTAGCGCTAACGACCATAGTTGTGGAGGTATGGCTAAAGTGGATTCAGACCCTAACGAGTGGATTTACGTTCCTGAAGGTACTTGCGAGAAAATTGTTGGTGCCAGAATCTATACTCCAGAATCTTAATATATATAGCAATATGATTTGAATTGTGAGATATTGGAAAGTTTTAGGGAACAGGGAACAGAGAAGAAGAAAAAAATGTATTTTTAAGTATGATCAATCCTATTTTCCATACTTTTAAGGAACATTCCAATTCTCACATCTGATTCCTGATTGCTATATGAGCTAAAAACTTAAGTAATTATTGGCAGATATTTTTGCATAAATTCATGGTTTAAAGATAATGAGAATAGAATAGGAAAAGGAATAATTTAATCTGATAATACATAGACTCCTTTTCCTATATTTATTTTGCTTCAATTCAATCAACTGAAGATTCAAAAATACCATATTTTTTTCATAAAAACAGCTGATGAAAACCGAATTACAATCTAAACAATCAGAACTCGATCTTAGTTATAAGTCGGAAACAAATGGAAAGTTTTCCTGTTTTCAATCACCTGCAATTAAAGGAGCAGGAATTGGTTTACGTTCTCTACATTATCAATATATTATTACTCAAAAACCAAAAGTAAATTGGTTTGAAGTTTTATCAGATAACTATTTCTGTCTTGGTGGTTTGCCATTATTTCATTTAGAAAAAATTCGTCAAGATTATCCTATTACTCTGCATGGAGTAGGAATGTCTCTTGGTTCAACAGACCCCTTAAATTTAGATTATTTAACTCGCTTAAAAAAATTAGTAGCTAAATTTGAACCAGATTTAATTTCCGATCATTTATCTTGGATATCTGTTAATAATCACTACCTTAATGATTTAATTCCACTTGTTTATACAGAGGAAACAATGAATTTAATTGCATCCCGGATTCTACAAGTACAAGAATTTTTAGGTAGGCAAATTTTAATTGAAAATCCTTCTCCATATTTAAGTTTTACAGATTCAACTATGTCGGAATCGGAGTTTATTCAAGGATTAGTTAAAAAAGCAGATTGTTATTTACTTCTGGATATTAATAACCTCTACGTTAATGCTATAAATAATGGAATTGATCCTCTAACTTATCTGGATGGTATCCCAAAAACAAGAGTTAAAGAAATTCATTTAGCAGGTTATGAAGAAAAGGAAAATTATCTATTAGATACTCATAGTTATCCTGTGCATCCCCCAGTTTGGGAATTGTATCAAGTAGCTTTAGCAAAATTTGGTAATGTACCTACTTTAATAGAATGGGATACAGATATTCCTAGTTTTGAAGTATTAATGGCAGAAGCAAATAAAGCCGAGCAATTTTTAGAAAAGGTGAGATAATGGAAGCAATAAAGTTGCAAAATTTATTTCTACGAGCTGTATGTGAAAGAGATAGTATTAGCATCGAAGAATTAGGGAAACATATTAAAGGAGCGAATAATTTAACACCTGCTGAAAGTTTAGGAATTTATCGAAATAATGTTGTTGGTAATTTAATGAAAACATTAACCTCAATTTATCCTATTTGCTGTCAGTTAGTCGGTGAAAAGTTTTTTAATGCAACTGGATTAAAATTTATTAATCAGTTTCCTTGTTTATCACCAGATTTAGGAGATTATGGGGAAGAGTTTCCAGATTTTCTTGGTAATTTTGAACCTGTAAAACATTTACCATATTTGTCAGATGTGGCACGTTTAGAATGGCATTGGCATCGTGTTTTTTGTGGTGAAGATACAAGAGGTTTAGATTTCTCAGCTTTGAGTGAAGTTCCTCAAGAAAAATGGGGAGAATTAGTTTTTTATCTACCGAAAAATAGTGTACTTTTAGAATCTATTTATCCTATTCATAGGATTTGGCAAGTTAATCAATCTGACAATCAAAGTAATGAAATAGTAAGTTTAGATGAAGGTGGAGTAAAAATATTTTTGTGGCGAAAAGGTTATGATATGCGAATTGATTTACCTAATGATGAAGAGTGGGAATTACTAAAGGTTCTTCAAGAGAATTATCCATTTGAAATTGTATGTGAAAAACTCGCTAATATTACTCCTCAAGTTGATGTGGGTTTATTGTTGCCATTATTTGTACAACGAGGTTGGATTGCTGATTTTTATTTTGATGAGGACTTACGCAAAGACACTATATAGAACCCCTAAGCGGATCTATAAAATTAGCTGGAGAGATCGGGGGACGGGGATATGGGGATATGGGGATATGGGGAGATTGGGGCTATTTTTCTACTTTTTTCCCTATTCTATTTCACCGAAAT
>JBFRWR010000812.1:0-3684 GCA_051439685.1 Trichodesmium sp. | reverse complement strand
GCAGTATTATTAGATGCTTCTCAACAGTTAGAATGTTATGACGAAGAATTAGATCGCGAAACTGCTTTAGAAGTTGGTATCTATACTCACGAACCTATAGCAGATACTCGCAATGGAAAAAAAATTTATCCATTAGATATGCTAAAAGTTACTGAAGAAACAGTAGAAAAATTAGTTAATGATGGAAAATTTGTGATTTGTATAGGTGGAGAACATAGCATTACAAATGGGATAGTAAAAGCTTATAAAACAATATATTTTGATGAGCCTTTTACTGTAATTCAAATAGATGCTCATGGGGATTTGCGATATGAATATGAAGGTTCAATATATAACCATGCCTGCGTCATGCGTAGAATATTTGAAATGGGATTACCTACAGTACAAATTGGTATTCGAGCAATTTGTAAAGAAGAAGCAGATTTAATCAAGGAGAAAAATTTAACCGTTTTTAGAGCAAGAGAAATAGCTACTCAATCAGATTGGATGGAAAAAGCAATAGCTAGTATTCAGACAAAAAAAGTATTTTTAACAATAGATTTAGATGGAATTGACCCAACATTAATTCCCGGAGTTGGTACCCCAGAACCAGGAGGATTAAATTGGTATTCTTTAACTGCATTTTTGCGGATAGTTTTTGAATTATACGAAGTAGTAGGTTGTGACATTATGGAGTTAGCTCCAATTACTGATTCAGTAGTATCTGAGTTTACGGCAGCAAAATTAGTATATAAACTTATCGGTTATCAAGCATTAGCTCAACACTGGTAGAAAGATGTTCGATAATTAATAATAAATAATTCAAAACTAAGAATGAATAATTACCGAAACAATTAAACAATTAAATAATTAAATAATTCAGGTTTAAAGCCTCCCCCTTTTAAGGGAAAAAAAATAAATTTTTTCCCTAAAGCGTCAATCCTCTCCCTTTTAGGGAGAGGTAATTATCCATTATCCATTATCCATTATTGAACTCTTCTGTAATAAAAGGATTAGTTCAAAGGAAATTTTTTTCTTCTCTTACTCTGGTTGGATATGGTGTTTCACTGTGCAACATGAAAAGCGATTTGGCTCTGCATTATTTGAGAAAGCTCGCCATCCTTCGACTGCTTTTTTCTCCTTGAAAGGAGAGGCTTTAAACCTTGATTTTTCGGTAAACTTTTAGCTATTAGTGATTAGCACTTCAGCAATAAAAATTAAGGAAAAATAGATATCGTGGGGTTATTTCACTTATCAGTACCTCTGGCTAAATCCCTATACTTGAAATACTGAAATGACTGATAAATGATGGCTTAATGCTTGCGAAAAATGAGGTATTATAGAGAAATATTTGTTTTAAGTAAGGCAACTTTTTGAAAGGGAATAGAGATATGAGTTTAAGTGAAATTACTGGAACCAAAATTGATAATTATGCTCCAGATTTTGAATTGCCAGGAATAAATGATGAGGTTCACCATCTAGCTAGATATTTAGAAAATTATCAAGTAGTTTGTGTGATTTTTTTGAGTAATGAATGCCCAGAAGTAAATTCTTATATTGACAGGATTAAACAACTACAAAAAGATTTTCAATACCAAGGATTAATTATCATTGGAATGAATGCTAATAATGCAATAGTTTCTCCAGCAGATAGCTTTGAAAAAATGAAAGAATTTGCAACTAATAATGAATTTAATTTTCCATATATTCGAGATGTAACTCAAGATGTGGCAATCAGTTTTGGAGCTGAGAAAACACCCCAGGCTTTTTTATTGGATCGGGAAGGTAAATTACGATATCGTGGTCTAATAGACGATAATGTTAATCAGCCAGAAGCAGTAAAAGTTGCTTATTTACGTCAGGCTATCGCCCAACTTCTAGAAGGTGAGATAGTAACTCTATCTACCACAGAATCTATTGGTTGCTCAATAAAATGGCGCTAGAAATGGAGCAGGGGAGCAGGGATTCAACAATTAATAATTAATAATTATCTCTTATTAATAAAGAAAAAGAATTAGGATTGAGCTAAAAGAAATATTATTTCTTTTTTCTCCTTGAAATGAGAGTCTTTTAACCTGAATTATTAATTAGGGCTTGCTGAAAAAGTATTTTAGTAGTGGGAGTAGTTAGAAGTCAGGATAAATGGGTAATTTAGAGGAGGTAGGTAAGGATTCAGCTATTAGAATTGAGCAATCATATCTATGAATATATTCAAGCAATAACTCAGGTTAGGTTATAGCCAATTTCATTGATAAATTTTAATTCTCCTTGGTGGATAATTCCCTTCTAGTATGATAATTAGTTAATAACAAATAGCTGTTAGCTGATGGCTCACTTCTGAATGCTTACGGAGGTAGTCAGAACAATAGTACCTTGATTTTTCTATAAATATAAAAAAATCTAAATCTTTGAACCTTTTTGAGCTAAAAGTTATTACTTTTTTTTAGACATAAAAAGGCTAATTTTTTTATCTATCAAGGCTTTTATCTTTAATCAGCAAGCACTAATTATTAATTAAGGTATTGAAGATAGGGAGCAAGCAAAAAATATTTATATAGCAGTCCTATTTTATTTGTGTATAAAAACCTTACCGGTTTTAGAGAACAGGGAACAGGCGACAGTTTCCACTTTTTTATCTACTTTTTGATTTTTCACGACCTATTTAGTATTACAATAGCAGTTGAGTTGTAACTTCTGAAAAGAATCTGCCTCTAATTCTTTACTTTAGGAATTAGAAAATAGCAGAAAATAAATTATCCCAATTTTTTTACTCTATCGTTACTGGCTCCTTATTCTCTAACTTTTTCAATTTTTTTCCTACTCCCTACTCCCTACTTCCTACTCCCTATACTCTGGTATCGTATTGTGGAAGCAACTTTAGTTGAGAAAATACTCACAGCATGGGGACAGTTTATCAGCGGGTTTTGCTCAAGTTGAGTGGCGAAGCCTTGATGGGAACTCTGGGCTATGGCATTGACCCGGCAGTAGTCCAAGGAATTGCTCAGGAAGTGGCCGCAGTAGTGGCCACAGGAATCCAAATGGCAATTGTAGTTGGAGGCGGTAATATTTTTAGAGGTGTGAAAGCAGCTTCTAAGGGAATGGATAGGGCAACAGCAGATTATGTTGGTATGATTGCCACTGTGATGAATGCCATCACCTTACAGGATGCCCTGGAACAAGTAGGAGTACCAACAAGAGTCCAATCAGCGATCGCTATGCAGGAAGTGGCCGAGCCTTATATTCGTCGCCGAGCTATTCGTCATTTAGAAAAAGGGCGAGTAGTAGTTTTTGGTGCGGGTTCTGGTAATCCATTTTTTACTACTGACACTACTGCTGCTTTGAGAGCGGCAGAAATTGATGCAGAGGTAATTTTTAAGGCCACTAAAGTTGATGGGGTCTATGATTCTGACCCACATAAGAATCTAGAGGCCAAACTATACGAGTCCCTGACTTACGCGGAAGTATTAACTCAAGACTTACGGGTAATGGATAGTACGGCGATCGCTCTTTGTAAGGAAAATAATATCCCGATTATTGTATTTAACCTTTCAGTTTCGGGTAATATCCGTAAAGCTGTTATGGGAGAAAAAATTGGAACTATTGTAGGAGGTTTTGATGAATCTAGAAGAAGCTGAAGATAAGATGCAAAAAGCAATTGAAGCGACTAAAAATTCCTTCAATACTATTAGAACTGGAAGAGCTAAT
>JBFRWR010000811.1:0-5449 GCA_051439685.1 Trichodesmium sp. | reverse complement strand
GATATGTTCAAACTGTGGGCATCAACAAAAAATGCCGTTGAATGTGAGAACTTATAAATGTAGTGAATGTGGTTTCACTGCAGACAGAGACTTTAATGCTGCTGTAAATTTGGAAAACTATCTGAAGTATTAGCTTGAGTTTCAGGCGATTTTATGACTGTGGTGAAGATAAGTTACAGACAATAGTCTGTGGTCTTCTGTGAAACAGGAAGCTAGCTCCAAAGCTCATGCAATCATTCATGGGTAATTTTGGTTAAGTTTAGTAGAACGGATTTATAAAATTAGCTGGAGAGATGGGGGGATGGGGAGATGGGGAGATGATGAAGCAAGGGGCTATTTTTATACTTTTTTCCCTATTCTATATCACTGAAATTCTGACTCCTGACTCCGCGCCTCCGCGCCTCCGCGCCTCCTGTCTCCTGTCTCCTGTCTCCTGTCTCCTAATCCTCACTTTTGCTCATATTCCAAATGGGTTCTATATAAGTCCTAATTAATTATTGTTATGTTTATTTCTCTCCCACTCCCCTACTCCCCTACTCCCTCACTCCCCTACTCCCCCACTCCAGACTCCTCTTTACCAAGGAGCGCCGATCATCATAAAAGAAGCCCAATAGTAGGGATGGGAAAAATTCATATCTTCCTGATATTCGGTATCTGGCAGTTTGACTCCATCATCTCCGATGCGACCACTTCTTAATCTTCCTGACTCTAGGCGTAAATTACCGTTGATCATTGCTATTTGTGCTTGTCTCAATGCTTCTGCTTTTACAGTTGCTTCTTGCAAACTTAACTGTCGATAAAATTCTCGCATTAACCCTAAAGTTCCGGCATCATCTACTTGCCATAAACTTGCTAAAACCGACTTAACTCCTGCTTGTACAGCTAACCCCGCAAAACCTAATTCTGCATCTACATTACCAAAGGCAGTTTCACAAGCACTTAATACTAATAATTCTATTGGTTCTCCACTTTTTGCTAATTTTCTTAATTCATCAAATTTTAGTTGTTCATTCCATAACTGAATAAAAGATTCGTTTGGGGAACTGGGTTTAAAGGAGCCATGAGTTGCTAAATGTAAAATTCTTGCTCCTTGTTGTATTCGTTGTTTTTTCAGATTTTCTAATGTAAAACTTTCATCAAAGAAAATTTTACCTCGCCAATTCTGGCGAATCATTTTTAATTCTAGGGGAACAGCAGGTAAAGGTACTATATTGGGGTCTTGAAATTCTGCTGCTCCCATTGCTAATACTGATAAGTTTTTCATATTTTTGTAGCTAGTATCAGTCATATTAATACTAGGAATTAATGCTGTACTATATTTTTCTACTAAAAATTTTTCACCATCATGGAGAGCAGCGAAAGGGATACTCCGCATTGTGGGGTCGAGGGAAAAAAGTAGGGTATCTATTTTGCGTTTTTGTAATTCTGCTTCTAAGGGTGAAATTAACAATTCATATAATTTTTTGGAGGCAGTTAAATATTTATTAGGATTGTTGGGGCTAGGATGACTTATTCCGCCAATCAAACTTCGCATTTGTTGAAGCAATTCGTCATTTTTTACTGTTTCTATCCTCTGAAAAAATGGTTTTCCTTCAGCAGTAAATAAAATTAATTCTAGGTATTGAGAGTGAGTAGTTATATAAATAATACCTGGTATTTTTCCAGTTTGATTAGCAACTTCCCTAAGTGATTCTCTGATGTTTGTTTCAGTGAAATTTTGTAAGTTATCTACATTGATGTTTAATTCCTTAGCAAAGGCTTGACTACGGATTTTATCAATTTTATCTGGGGATATGCGACGGTTGAGACTAGCAATAATTAGATTTTCTGACTGGGGGCTAATAGTGGGAATTTCTGGCTGTGGAGTCCGGTCACTTTGCAGATTCTGATTGTCTTTTTCGTTATGATTATTAACTAATTTTGTTTGGGAAGGATTAGCAATAGCACTATCTTCTAATTCAGCAATTTCGCGAGGATAATCTCTAATTTCTTCTACATTAGATGTGAGATTTTGATCGGGATTAATGTTTTCTTTAATTACTAAGTTTTTAGTTGGATATCTAGGTCTAATATTAACTTGTGGATCAGAGTTATTGAGAGTATTAGTACCATCATAAAAATTAATTTGATTACTCATTAGCTTAATGGTACCGCCTCCACTATTATTTGTAATTCTGCCGACTGTTAAATTCTCTCCAGAAATAACTAAAGAACTGTTTCTATTAACAATGGAAGTCTGATTATCTATGGTAAAATTTCCCCGATGATTATAATCACTATCTGCAACAAAATTAACTTGATTTGGGGATGTATTTACTCTGGAATTATCAGAGTTTAAATTAAGTTCATTGTCGGATAAATTATTGATAGTAATATCATTAGTTGCTGCTAAAGTAACATTGGCATTATTAGTCATTGTTTCTAGAGATTTTTCAGAAATATTCAAATTGGTAAGATTATTTTTTGTATCTGAAACTGGCAAATTAGTTTCTGAGTTAACCGTAATATTCTCTGACTCCAGTCGCACATTTCCTACATTCTGATTAGCACTTACATCTATTGTGCCATTAAAATTACCAGTACCCGAAATTTCTACACTTCCACCTTTTCCAGAATTGTTATCACCACGGGCTTCGATCTGACCCGATATATTCATGTCTCCAGCAGCGATCGCTATATTTCCTCCGTTACCTGTGATAGTAGCGTTAGCAGAAATTACAGAATTTCTACTAATATTAATTTGATTATTGTTCTGTGGTTGATAGTTGTTCAAATTAACTACTCCACCACCATCATTTCCAGAGACGTTAATACTAGCTTGGTTGAGAGTGATCCGATCGCCTAAAATTTCAACTTTTCCTCCTACTTGATCCAGAGAAGGTAGGGCGCGATGATTAACTTGAGTATTGGAAGCATCAATATTGCCGGAAATGACTACGGAACCGGAGTTAGTTGTTTGCTCTCCAGTTAAAACTAACTGTCCATTTTGATTGATGGTGACTCCTGTAGCATGATTCTTTGTACCTCCTCCTGTTAACATTTTTGGTAAAGAAACAGGATTAATTGATTGACCATTTCCACTAGCTGGTAAGTAATCGCTGCGTACTTCTAAACTTAGCAAATGTCCTGGTTTGCTGATCCTCACCATTGACTCGTTTGGGACTGCAGCAATTTGAATATCCCCACCAGGAGCTGTAATAGTTCCGGTATTAACCACATTCCCGGCCATGAAGGTAACGCTTTGTCCTGGCTTGACTTCTAGGTTGCCATGATTAACAATTGTTGAGGATTCTTTGGGAAATGTAAAGGCGCTAGGATTTCCTACCAGTGCAGTATAATTATTTTTACCTGTTGCACTATACCAATGATTATTAAATTTAATACCACTAGCAGTGGTAGCGGAGAAGTTTGCGGGTATATTTAGTCGAGCATTTTTACCAAAAATTATGCCAGCAGGATTGACAATATATAGATTTGCATTTCCTCCTGTTACTTGAATTAAGCCATTAATAAATGAAGTGTTTCCTCCTGTAACGCGGGTGATAATATTTTTAATTGTCTCAGTTGAGGAAAAATTAGCTGTTTCACCTTTGTAGAGGTTAAAATCTCGAAAACTATGGAAAAGATTTCTGCCATTTCCTGATAGTCTACCACCTTGAATATTAAAGCGATCGCCTGTTTTTGTAACTATAGTATTTGTATCATTTGCTGATGTGTTAATTGATTGTGCTTTAACTACAGGAGGTAAAAATAAGTAAGCTAAATAGCTAATTGGGGATATTTTAGCTGCTATATTTACTATTGGAGATAGGTAGACAGTAGATATTTCAGAACTATTTTTATCTTTAGATATTTTAGCTCTTCTTTCAGAGTTTTCACTTCCTATTTTTCTCAATAATTCTCTTTTTGCTTCAGATATTTTTTTTTCTTCAGATTTCATTTTACTGTCTCCCTTAGTTAGTTTAAAGAGAAATACTTGATTAATTGATTTAGTAATAAAATTATGAAAAATATATTGTTGTTGATATTAATAAGTAAGCAGTTCATTAATTGATAATTACCTCTGGTTAAAACCGTTCTTGATTGAAGATCAGGAAATATTATTTCTTCTCTTGGTCGATTGGATATGGCGTTAACGAAGTGGCTCTGAAAGAGCGGGAGACCTCGCCATCCCATCCTAACGGACTGCTCCGCAAACGACCGCTTTTTTTCCCTATCCAAGGGGAGGCTTTAAACCAGAATTATTTAATTATTAATAATTCGGTAAGAATTATTTCCTGGTTTTAATTTTCCTCACAATTGTCAAGATTAAAATTCAACTCAGATTTATTGAGTTGTTTATTTTGATCATAGCTAATTTGATGCCGTTGCTGAAGCAAGGGATGAATCTTTGTACTTCCTCTTTCTCTAAAACTATAATTCTTGCCACACTTCCCACACTCCCCAGACCTTCCACACCTACTAATTCATCCTGCAAATATGCAAAGCCAATTTAATAGCTAGTACCGCTACGCGGAAGTCAGAAGTCAGAAGTTTTGATTGGTAAGGCTTTGAGCATTTTGTCACTGGTAACATATTTCCGTCATCCTGCACTAGGTTTAATTATTTATTTGTTTCTGAAGATAGACATTTGATGGGTTAGACCCCTTTGGGTACTTTACCATACAGACAGCTACATATACTACATGTTTTAACCCATCACGGGTTAAACCCCTCTTTAAATTATCATCTCAATATATAAATAAATTCGCAAAATTGCTTGACTCTAATAGCTATTTGTGTGTATCTTAAAAAGGGGGTCTAACCCCTTTATGGTTGTTTAGATAACCAACTATGTATTTGAGCAAATACAAAAATTTCCTTGTTTCAATTTTGATAATCAAATAAACGTTAGTGATGAATACTAAAACTATCTCCAACCCTATTAAAAAATTAACTGGTCTTTTAGCAGCTATTGGTGCAAGCACATTGATTAGTTTGCCAGTAGTAGCTCAAAACTATTATTCTGCTGGAATATTTAATCCACGAACTAACCGTACCAGTCGAAGTGTTGATGGTACTATTGCCGGAGAGTTCGATAAAGCTATTAAGTATTATCAGGATTTCCAAAACTTTGCAGAAGCTATCCAGCAAGCAGGGTTAATGGAACAATTTAAAACTCAATCTGGTAAAAATAATGAGGTGCAATATACAGTTTTTGTCCCTACTGATGAAGCTTTTGCTGCTTTACCGGAAGCTACAAAAAAAGAGTTATTCAAACCAGAAAATAAGGATAAATTGGTTGAGCTGTTAAATTATCATATTGTTTCTGGTGTTGTCTCCGATCAAGATGTAGCTGCAGGGAAAGTTAAAACTGTTTCAGAGCAAACCATTGAAATTAACCTTGACACAACAGAGGATAAAATTACTTTGAATGAGTCGAGCGTCATCAAGTCATCTCAACGTGCCA
>JBFRWR010000810.1:0-2970 GCA_051439685.1 Trichodesmium sp. | reverse complement strand
TATTTATGAGGAAGATAGTCAACTTCAAACTACCACTGAATTACCTAGTTTGACGGTAGAAGATTTACAAAAAATGCCGAATGAATGGTTGGAAAAAGTGTATTTTGCTGCTAAAGCTTTAGATGATTATCTGATGGAAGAATTAATTGATAAAATTCCTGCCCAAGAATCTTTATTAGCTGAAAAGTTAACTTTTTTAGTGAATGATTATCAATTTCAAACTATTAGAAAATTAATTAAATCTCTGAATCAGGAGAGACCTTAATAACCTAGAGGTTTGGTCTCCAAACCCCTATAGTTTTTTCCATCAATCATTTAGGATTGCTTACCGGATAATTAATAATAATTAAGCATGATTAGCCGACCCTTTGAAGGGGAAAAAAAGTGCTAGGATATTTCCTTATATTCAATCCTCTCCCTTTTATATACAATCCGGTTATACAGTATATGTTCATAATTCTGTCTACTCTTTCTACTCTCCATCTGGTGCGTCTGGTGCGTCTCCCTACTATACAATAACTATTCAAGCGGATTCTATATTAGGGCTATCCATTGCCCATAACTCCTGAAAAGCTTGTGGGGAGAGGGGGAGAAGAGAGCAGGGGAGAAAGGAGAAAACATCATAGAAGCTCAGTCAAACTACTTAAGTAATCGCCAAAAAATGTTTTTTTTCATACATTTTTCTCCCGAAAATGCCGAAGTAAGACTTACCCATAACTTGTCTATAATGTCTAAGTTTTATGTTAAGAAAGATGTGGTTCAATAATTAATAATTAATAATTACTTCTTCTGATAAAGAAGAGGATTGGCTAGAGGGATTTTTTTTTCTTTTTTCTCCATGAATGGAGAGGGTTTATACCTTAATTTTCCGGTAAAGCATAGCTTTTAGGGAGAGGTAATTGTCAATCAATGAACAATACCATGAATACTAGATCAAAGGAGAATTCAGATGATAATTTTAATTAACAATAAATTCATCAAAAGACTCTTGATTTTGACATTTTTTTTGTTGTCTTTATTTATTTCAATTTCCCACAGCTATGCACAAAATCATAAGTTAGAGCATCTTGATAATGTTGTGGTTTTAAATGATAAGATTCAAAAATATCCTTTAGGATTACATTTAGAAATATTTGAAGATAAAACTAGGGAGTTAACTATTGAAGATGTTGTTAATCAAGAATTTACTCCGAGTAATCAAAACATCCCCAACTTAGGTGTAAAAACATCAGCAATCTGGGTTCGTTTTCGAGTCAAAAATGAAGCAAGTTTGACACAAAAATGGATATTAACTGTCAACGATACTCGTACAGGTACGGTAGATTTTTATTCTTATCAAGAAGATAACAAAGGATTTAAGATAATTAAAACTGGGAGATTTTTACCTTTTAGCACTAGAGAATTTAACCATCGTTTTTTTATCTTTAGTTTGCCTTTTACTGAAGATAATGAAAAAACTATTTATCTACGTTTAACTTCAAAAGCAGGTTTAGTTATTCCTTTAAATATTTATGCTTGGGAAACCTTTGTACAGGAGGATCAATATAATCTTTTATCTCTAGGAATAGTTTCTGGCACTTTTTTAATAATGATTGGTTATAACCTATTTTTATTTATTTCTTTAAAAGACCAAAGTTATCTACATTTTGTCTTGTTTATTATAGGTTATTTATGGTTTCGATTATGTCGAGATGGAATAGGACATCAATTCTTATGGAATAATTTTCCTAACTATCATGAGATTCAATCATTTGCCCTATTATTAATGTTGTTTTCCTGGATAAAATTCACTCAGTCTTTCTTGAAAACTAAAAAATATCTGCCTAAAATGGATAGATTTTTATCTATTATAT
This sequence comes from Trichodesmium sp., assembly GCA_051439685.1. Classification (GTDB taxonomy): domain Bacteria; phylum Cyanobacteriota; class Cyanobacteriia; order Cyanobacteriales; family Microcoleaceae; genus Trichodesmium. Next base: position 1,117 of record JBFRWR010000810.1, on the reverse strand, counting down.
CTTTAGGTATAGTGATGGTAATTATTATATCAATGCCGACAAAATGGAACAATATTATCGTGATTTTTAATGGTATATTTATTAGTGCCATAATATTAATAACTGCTTTGATAAGATGGATACAGAGATATAAGCCAGCTAAATATTTTTTATTAGCTATGTTTCCCCCTATTTTAGGAATAATTCTTCGTTCTTTGAGTGCCCTTGGTTTTTTACCTTATGGTTTTTATGTACAGAACCATTCAAATTTTACTTTTAGTTTATCAGTATTATTATTTTCGTTTGCTTTAGCAGATAGAATTAATCTGATTAAAGATGAAAGAGCAAAAGCACAAAATGAAGCCTTGAAAAATGTTCAACTTAATCAAAAATTAATTCAAGAACAAAATATTGTTTTAGAAAAAAAAGTTGGAGAAAGAACAGAACAATTATCCATTGCTAAAGAAAAAGCGGAAGTTGCTAATCAAGCAAAAAGCAGTTTTATCGCTAATATGAGCCATGAACTACGCACTCCTTTAAATGCAGTTTTAGGCTTTTCGCAAATTATGATGCGTTCTCAAACTTTATCAAAAGAAGAGAAGGAAAATACAACGATTATTTACAAAAGCGGTAGCTATTTATTAACCTTGATTAATAATATTTTAGACTTATCTAAAATTGAAGCCGGGAAAATGACCCTTAATGCCAATAATTTTGACTTTTATTCTTTCTTAAATGAACTGGAAGATTTATTACATATTACTGCAGAAAATAAAGGGTTGACATTAATATTTGACTATCAAGATGATGTACCTCAATATATCTATACTGATGAGACTAAGCTTCGGCAAGTTTTAATTAATTTAATCAATAATGGGATTAAATTTACTACTGAAGGAGGAGTTTCTTTAACCGTTGAAAGTCAAACAGAATCTTCTGTTAATTCCACCTTAGAAAGTCAAACAGAATCTTCTGTTAATTCCACCTTAGAAAGTCAAACAGAATCTTCTGTTAATCTCTCCTTAGAAAGTCAAACAGAATCTTCTGTTAATTCCACCTTAGAAAGTCAAACAGAATCTTCTGTTAATTCCACCTTAGAAAGTCAAACAGAATCTTCTGTTAATTCCACCTTAGAAAG
>JBFRWR010000809.1:0-4091 GCA_051439685.1 Trichodesmium sp. | reverse complement strand
AGGCAGCAATAATTATGAACACCGAACCACAGTCGTTGCGGGCAAGATGCTCGCACTACGCCGCAGGCCACCTAACATTAAGCACTCTAGCCATCTTAATCTTTAGTTGTGCCTGAACTCTCTTATATCCAAAAAGCAAAACACAGATTTTTATGGGTTGAAAAACCGGGTTTACAAAAGAAATAAACCCGGTTTTTCTGTGTGTTTCTTAATCCTTAGTGGGGATCATTAGCATGGCATTATTTGTGAGAATTTCTAGCGCGATCGCACTTTCTCCTAAAGCTTTTCCCATTGTGTAGCAACGCTGCAAAGTTACTGGTAAATAGTGTCGCAAAACATCCAAGGTCATATAAGATTTTACCAATACAATAGGTTCGGGACACCAGCAATTATTTTGGTCATCAAACCAGTCTCCATCTGATACACAAGCATTAAAACCGCCAAAGGGTTCAATGATTTGATGAATGTGGCGTTTTGCCTGCTCATACTTTTCTGCGGGAATGTGAAGTTGAACCGAATAATCTAAAATATCAACGGGTATTTTTGATTGAGTAATGGCATTTTGTGCCATTGGATGTAATGTTCCGTTATTGAGAGAATGGAATGTTAGGTTCGCGGGAATGTCTTTGATTTGTTGCATGATTATGCCTTAATTGAGATGACAATATTCAGCTTACGATTCTTCCCAAAAAATGAATTGGAAAGAAAAGTGGAATAAAGTGGAAAATAGTGTAAAGTTAGAATTATTAGTGCTTTGGGGTTTTAATTTTTAATAAAATTAATTAGAGTTTTAGTAAATGGAAATAAGTGGGGCAGGATAATGAATTGGCAAAAATTTCTCCAAAAACAAGCAGAAAATTACAATCTATCCGAACAATTGAAAGAAACTTTATTGAAGCGATTCCCAGAGAAAGACCGTTATATTAAAAAGGAAGCTCAATTTACTGAGTTACTCAATGAAGGGATTTCAGAGAGTAAATATCGTATTGGTCAAGATGCTGTCACCAAGCGAATGCAAGAAATTTATCAAACGTTTGAAAAAAATTGCCCAGAACTACAAAAGAAATCTCCTGGTAAGCTGTTAATTTTATACAACTTCTTAATCGATCAGTATAATAAAACTAATACAAAAAATCGTTGCATTTTAGGACTGAAAGGACACTATCAAGAGGCGCAACAGAAACTCACGGAAATTACCGAACATCTGCAAAACCTCCTCAAGGATAAAACTCTCTCCATTACCAAGGTGGAAGCAGGCAGTATTCTCCTAATTTTGGAGAGTTCCCAAACGGGGTATGAACAACTTAAACGCCTCATTGGTCAAGAGATTGCCGGGTTTCCCGTGGAATATGCTATTGATGAATGGCAAGATGTCTGCCGTCGGATGTTGCTCGACCGGAAATTATTAACTAGCAATACGGTATTAGGTCGAGCTTCTGGGAATCGCGATTTAATTGATGAGGATTTATTTGTCGATTTGGCACTGGTGAAACCGAAACGGAGTCAGAACGAAAAACACCCTCAAGATATTGACCCGGAAAAAGGTTCCGACTTTTTCGTTAGACAGGAAGTGGAGAAACGGTTTGCTTACCGAGAGTTTCTCCAAGAAATTATTGGCAACCGCACGGAGAAAAAGATTGCTATTATTGGAGAACCGGGGGCGGGGAAAACTACCTTACTCCAGAAATTAGCTTTTTGGTTATTACAATCAACCGACGATCTAGTTATTTGGGTTGATTTGGCAGAATTAGGCGATCGCGACTTGGGAGAATATTTGGAGGAAAAATGGCTCAAACAGGCATTAGGTAAGTCCAGAGAGGAAATTAAGGCGGACTGGGAGCAGAAATTTAAGGGGGGTGCAGTCTGGTTACTATTGGATGGATTTGATGAAATGAGCCAAAGTGACCAAGATGCTTTGAAATTCCGGGGTTGGGTGATGGATGCTCAGATAATTGTTACCTGTCGCTTGAATTTGTGGCAAGCGAACCCAACTCAGTTACAGGCGTTTCAAACCTATCTCACCCAACCCTTTCAGGATGAACAAATGCAGGAGTTTATCGGGCGGTTGTTTCGGGGGTTGGTTGAAGCGGGAGAGGATGTTCAGTTGGCGGAGTCTTTGTGGTCAGACTTGCAAACAACAGGGAAGGAACGGATTAAGGATTTATGTCGCAATCCCCTCCGGTTAACGTTATTATGTTCGATTTGGCAAGGAAGAAAGGGAAATTTACCTGATACAACGGCTAAGTTGTATGAAAAGTTTGTCAACTATATTTATAAGTGGAAGAAAAAAGAGTTTCCCCTGACAGAAAAAGAAAGAGAAAAGTTAAATGCAGCCTTAGGAGAGTTGGCAAAAGCATCCCTTGATAGGGAAGGAACAAAGTTTCGCTTAACTTATCCGTTGGTCTGTGAATATTTGGGGCAACCTGATGATAATTCATTGTTAGATATGGCATTAAAATTGGGTTGGTTGAATGAGGTAGGAGTCGATGCGGATGAACCAGAATATCCGGTTTATGGGTTTTATCATGGGACGTTTCAGGAGTATTTTGCAGCGTGTAGTATCGATAAACCTAAGTTTTTTTTAGATAATATCGATCCGAAAAAATGGAAAGGATTTTTACCTCGAAGTTATCGGATTTTTGAGAAGCATTGGAAAAATGTTTTTTTACTTTGGCTGGGAAATACTCAAACAAGAAAAAGTAAAAAAGAGAAGTTAATCAAGAATCTATTAACCTTTCAAGATAATTGTTCAGGATTCTATCACTATCGAGCATTTTTATTGGCAGCAGAAGGAATTGCAGAATTTCCTGATAGTCAGTTTGCCGATGAGATTATATGTTTGCTGATTAAGTTAAGTTTTGGAGAACGTTTAAATATATACAATTCTCAAAATATACATATAGTTTATGGATATAGTCAAACTTTTAAAAGTAGCTCAGAAATAACATTAAATATTTTCTGGTTTGCGATAAAAGAGTCGGCAGCTAAAACTCTTTTGAAAACAAATAAAATTAGAGTAGTAGAACTGCTTATTAATTATATTGAGCGAATAGTTATAGCAGATTATTTAATCAATTGCGATTTTGAATTAGATATAGATCCCTCAATAATCAAGAGTCAAATCGGAGCTTATTTATACCTGTATAGGATTAGTATATTGACTGATATTATTGAAACTTTACTTAAATTTTTAATTGCATTAAAACCTTATTTTGATTTGCTTGATACAAAAGTAACAAATTTAGAAGAGTTTTATAATGAAATATTAGATTTATTTATCAAAACCAACTTTCTTGAGAACAGAGTTATCTTAGCATTAAGTTTTTTGTCTCAACTGGGATATCAAAATTTCAAAGAATTATTATCTGTACAATATACTCAAAAATTACTGAATAATCAAAATGAATTAATTAGAATTAGAGCAGCTAGTGTTTTGCAAGAATTGAAAATTCTAGAAGAGATTGCAGAGCATTGTAAACCAGATAATAAATTTGAAGTAATGTTCAAAATTACTGAATTAAAATCTAGAAGATTAACAACACTAGAATTGAGAAATGAGAAAAGAAATGGTAGTTCAATGATTGAGTTATTAATTCAGGAGCTACAAACAAAAAAACACGATCCTCAAATAAAGCTATTTATGGAAATGGTGATTTTTAATGTAAAATTTGTAAAAAATATCTGCTTAAGTGATATAGATACAAATGTATATGAATTGCGGAAATACTTCAAAAAAATATTGAGCTTAGAAAATTTTAGAATCTTGAAACTCGACTCATGGCCTAAGACAAAAATAATTTTAGAGAACTCAGAAAAATTGGGTTTTTCTCAAGAGGAAATAGTATATTGGATGTCAAATATTTTAAGGTTAAATACCCCGATGACGAATGAAAAATTTCTAGATATATGGGAGTTTTTTCCTAGTCTGAATGCCACATTATGGTACTGCTCTCAAAACCTCACATATCCCCAATTTTATCAAGCATGGCACCATCCTCCCACCACTCCCCATCCCGAAGTCACCGAACAAACCCCCCATAGCAGCGAATAAACTTTCGCCTCTCCCTTCACCTGCGAATCCCTGCAACACC
>JBFRWR010000808.1:0-4473 GCA_051439685.1 Trichodesmium sp. | reverse complement strand
GTCCAATTGAGTTACAAATAGTAGGAGCACAACTCCAGAGAGAGAATATTATGACTTTGGCAAAATATCAAGAATTAGGAGATAATCCTAAAGCAAAATTGGTAGGGCAATATTTAGAATCAGCAGTAAGAGACTGTGGTAAAGAAAATGAAAAATCAGCTTGGTTGGTATTATGGTTGTTAACCGATGAAAATAATACTCGTACTCTGAAAAATCAAGCTGAGTTAGTGGAAGAAAGTAAACTTAATCTCGATACATTAGAGTTAGTATTAAATATTTTTGTGGGTTCAGGATTAGTGTTTTTATTGCTGGAAAAACCAGCAAATCGTTATCAGTTAGTACATGATTATTTGGTTGAGTTGATTAGGCAAAGGAAGGAAGCTTGTCAAGGATGGAAAACTTAAGGAAGAGATTGCATCCTACTAAGAAGCAGAAAAAATTGACCCTACTCAAATTTCTGGTATAAATAGAGAAGTACATTTATTATATAAAATATTATGACTGTAAATATCAAAGCCTTCTTTCGAGCAACAGATCCTGGTGTTCCTCTATTTATAGACAATGCAGAAATTGACAAAAAATACTATATTGACTTTTCCCCAGTGCGTGGCGGACAAGTTATCAAAAAATGGCGTTGGTGAAGCGCGTGTATGATACTAATCTTAATTATTGAGGAGTCAGGAGTCGTAGGGGCGATTCATGGAAAGCGCAGGATTCCGCAGAAAATCGCCCGTACAGGAGTCAGGAGGAAAGAAAGAAGAAGAAAGAATAGTAGAGGGAGAAAGTTTTTTTGTTCACGCTCTTATCCCAACAAGAAATCATAGCTCAAATCACCAACGCCCAAAAAATTAAAAAAAACTATTATCTGGTCTGAAAACAGACCTACTTGCCAATTGTTTACAAGACTCCCCTCACTCCCCACACCCCTAACTATTTGTAGATATAAGCGGAGTACACTTCTGACAGGCAAGATGACTGTGCTACAAACGTTTGAACTTTAACCTTTACCAAAATAATTGGGATTAGAGCAACGCCTTAAAAGGCGAAATGTTTTTGGAGCGTTGCTCTAATATCATGTCCGGTTGAACAGTGATAAATAAATAACTAGGTTGGAGTCAGGAGTCAGGAGTCAGGAGTCAGGAGGGAAGAAAGAATAACAGGAGAAGAAGGAGAAAGTTTTTTTTATAACTAATTATTCGGACATGATATAATCTCCGTTACAAAAACAACTTCTGACTTCTGACTTCCTTAAACCTCTAGTCGATTTCCCACTGCCACCGCCCCATCATTATCAACAGTTGCCAATACCCCTGTGTGAACGTGACCATATTTTTCTTTCAATACCGATAATAAAGGAATATCCCGATCGCCTGTTTCTGGATCGACTTCAATATTCATACACCGCCCAATTTTAGCAGTAACAGTAATCTCCGCTTCACCCAACTGTAACTTTTGTCCGACTAAATCAAATTCTGACCAAGCATTCATTCCTGCTAATACCACATTAGGACGAAATCTCTGCACATCTAAAACTTTACCAGTCTTTTCCTTCAAATCATCTATAGTTGCCTGACTGACAAGAGAAATATGTACAGGTTCGCGATCGGGATAACGACTGTTTTTCCCATCACCGACCAACTTTAAAGCACCTTTCTCTGGATGTCGCGCCCCTTTATTCGGTTCTAGACTGGCTAAATAATCTGTAAAAAAAGCACTTATCTCCTCCCGTCCTCCAGATAAACCGATATTGACCTTCAATAATTCTCTCCCTTCTTTTCGCACTGTCAAAAATTCCGTTTCCTGGTCAAAATCACAATCTAAGGCAGCCAAACCAGGCCAGTCATTCTGTACGGCAAAATGCTTTTTGCTCATCCAAGGTACAACTGCTGATGGGTTAGGGTTGTCAGAGTCAAGAAACATTAAAGCAAAACCCCGATCGCCTTTAACACCATATCCTGAAGTCAGGAAAATTTGCTGACAACTTTGAGGAGTTAACCCCTTGACTGGGTGAATAAATAACTGTTTAACTGTTGCTAATACCATAAAAATTACTCTGTCAATATTAGACTAAATAAAATTGAACTATCATTCTAACTTGAATCTTAAGCAACAATGGAAATTAACTTTAGTGGGATTATTACTATTTCCCCTATTCCCCACTTTAGGAGCATTAACTTTAATTTGGGCAACTATTACCACTTGGAAACAAAAGTGGCGCAGTATGATTCGCCGTCCTCACAATATAGCCTTAGCTGGTCTTGGCCTTTGGTTAGCGATCGCCTCCTGTTTTGCCCTGCAACCTCAAGAAGCATTTTTAGGATTAGCTAATTTATTACCTTTTTTTGGGGTATTTGCTGCTTTTGCTACCCTCATTCAAACTCCATCCCAACTGCGACAACTTTCTTGGGTAATGCTCATATCTTCAGTACCTGTAATTATTCTAGGTTTTGGGCAATTATTTTTCGGTTGGTCTGGTTCCCTAAATTTACAAATTATTTTAGGTTGGGTACTTGCACCTCAAGGCAACCCTCCAGGACGAATGGCTTCAGTATTTATGTATGCAAATATTCTCGCCATTTATCTGAGCATTGTCTTAATTCTGGGGTTGGGGTTATGGGTGGAACAATGGAAATTATTTCGGAAAAGGGAAATAGGAACTGGGAACCAAGAGCATCACAAAATAGTATTAACTGGAAATTTCACTAAAAATTTGAGTCGCTGGAAAATTTGGCTGAGTAGTTCCGTGGCAAAATTCATATTTTTAACAGTTGTCATAATTGGTAATAGCATTGCATTAATTTTCACCCATTCCCGGAACGCTTGGGTTTTAGTTGTATTTTCAGCTCTTGCTTATGCTATTTATCTAGGTTGGTATTGGTTAATAGGGTTAGTCACAGCAACAGTAGCGACTATCTTCGGAGCTGCCTTTGCTCCTCTACCTCTAAGTCAATGGTTAAGAGCGATCGTACCGGAATATTTTTGGGCGCGACTCACAGATCGAGATTTTGAGAGACCGATAGCTACTCTCAGAACTACTCAGTGGCAGTTTGCCTGGAATCTTACCTGGGAAAAGCCTTGGAGTGGTTGGGGGTTGCGTAATTTTACTCCTTTATATGAAGCACAAATGCAAATATGGCTTGGTCATCCCCATAATTTGTTTTTGATGTTGACAGCGGAAACTGGCATTCCCGCAGCTTTATTTTTGTTTGGTTGGGTAGGTTGGATATTCGGGAAAGCGGTATTATTATTAGTTAATTGGTCTAGTGTTCATTCTGGAGAAGACCGTTTAATATTTTTTAGTTATCTAGTAGCGTTTGCTGCTTGTACTATATTTAATATGTTTGATGTAACTTTGTTTGATTTTCGAGTTAATACCATAGGATGGTTACTTTTAGCTGCAATTTGTGGATTAGGATCGTCAGTTAGGCAAAGTAATAATATCAAATCCGGTAGTATTAGTGTAATTAGATAAATATAGCATTTCCTAAGCAGCGTGAAGTATAGATATTAATAATTAAATGTTGCCAGTGCAGGCATCTTGCCCGCGTGGCTGTACCTCACGCTTAGTGAAATCCGCTATAGTATGGGAGATAACTACGCAAATATATGAATATTTAGTAAAATCAAAGTCCTATCTGATATAATTCACCTAAACCACAAGTATTAAAAAACAGAAGTAAAACCTGGATAAACTAGACCTATTCCTGATATCTGGGGAGAAAAAAATGTCAAACAATATTCCTAAATATCAAATAACAAATAAGATAAATATATGCCAAAAATTACTCTAAATATTCCCGATGAATTAATTTCACGCCTCCATGATTTTGAACAAGAATTACCCCAAATTTTAGAATTAGTAATGCGGAAATTAAATGCTAGTTCAACTGAAGGCTTAAAAGGATTTGCCAACCTTTTATAATTTTTAGTTTTATTGCCCTCAGCCGAAGAAATTATTGCCTTACGCCCCTCTGAAACTTTACAAAATCAAATCAATATTTTATTAGAAAAAAAACGGACTGCCGAACTTACTAATGAAGAAAAAAAACAGTGGAAACAGTACCAATATTTAGAACATTTAGTTCCTATTGCTAAAGCTTACCTAAAATTTAAACAAACCGAATCTCAACCATGAGCAAAACTAGAATTTATTCTGCCTTACAACCTTTAGTTCGAGAACGTGCCCATGAGTGTTGTGAATATTGTTTAATTCCTGAAACTTTCACTTTTGCTACTCACGAAATAGATCATATTATTGCTGAAAAACATGGAGGTTTAACTGAGGAAAATAATTTAGCATTATCCTGTACTTTGTGCAATCAATATAAAGGAACAGATTTAACTTCTATAGAAGCCATTTGGTATCTTTACAAAAGTGAGGATTAGGAGACAGGAGACAGGAGACAGGAGACAGGAGTTAGAATTTCGGTGAAATAGAATAGGGAAAAAAGTATAACGCATAGCCCCCATCTC
>JBFRWR010000807.1:0-5073 GCA_051439685.1 Trichodesmium sp. | reverse complement strand
CTCCTGTCTCCTGTCTCCTGTCTCCTATCTCCTGTCTCCTGTCTCCTATCTCCTGTCTCCTGTCTCCTATCTCCTGTCTCCTGTCTCCTATCTCCTGTCTCCTGTCTCCTGTCTCCTGTCTCCTGTCTCCTGTCTCCTACCCTCACCCATAAGACTTTTTCAGCAAACCCTAATTATAAACTCGCCCCAAAATCTAACTCAAATGAAAAGTGCTGTAAATTATAAAGAGGTAAGTAAGCACTATTCAAATGATTGATAAAATTTTGGTTGTTCAAGGAGCAGAACGAAATTCTGTTCAAGGTGGTCTCAACAATCAGTTATCTATAGTACCTCAAGTTTTAGCTCTACCTATAGGTTCTCAATGTGTTACTCGTTATTTGTATGACTGGCAAAAAAAAACAAGATTTTTACTCTCAGCTCCCTTCAAGAATATTACTAATGGGATTATGTGGCAGTCTCTCTAGTAAGTATCAACCTGGAGATATCGTTATTTATACTGACTGTGTTCGAGATGATGGTTCTCAGTTACTACAACAAAAATGTGACCCCCTTTTAACAACAAAACTACAACAGCGTTTACCACAAAAAGTCTCTCTAGTAAGAGGTTTAACTAGCGATCGCTTTATCTATCAAGCTCAGGAAAAACAACTGTTGGGAAAAAAGACTGGTGCAGAAGTATTAGATATGGAGGGTTTTGCTGTCCTGGATTTTTTTGCTAATCTTTCTGTTTCTGTGGCGATGGTAAGGGTAGTCAGTGATGACTGTTATTATGACCTTCCTAATATTAACTTTGCTCTGACATCATCAGGAAATTTACAACCTATACTTTTAGCGATCGCTATGTTGAAACAACCACTAGCTAGTTTACAACTTATTCGAGGCGCGAGTAAAGGATTAAAAGTATTGCAAGAGGTGACAACCTATCTTTTTAATGATTAAAAAGAATCAGACAATTACTATGTGACCACCCAATTTTCTTTTCTTCTTCAAACTGATTTAGTAGTCGCGTCACAGTGACACGACTTGTACCAATAATTTCTGCTATTTCTTGATGCGTTAACCTAATATCAAGTATTTTCCCTTCTGGTATTGGATTGCCAAATCTGTCGGTTAGCCATTTCAATAATCTCAAAAGCCTTAACTTGATTTTTCTAGTATGAATAATTCTTAGTAGTTCTTGAGTCTTTTGAATGTGAGAAAGCATTACTTCTTGAGCATAAAAATAACCTCTCGGTAAAATACTTGCTTCGACAATAGTTAAACATTCAACTTGATAAGGATGAAAAGGAAATAAAGGTTGACCAACAATATCTCCTTGACCCCAAAACCCTAAAGTTATGATATTTTTTTCTTCATTCTTAGTGAGAGTGCGAACAATACCTGCATCTATTCGCCACAATAATACATCTGTTAATGGTATTAGTTGACGACGTTTAAATTGATGCTGTTTTAAATTACTTAATTTTGATGTAGTAATTACTGAATTTAAGCTCACTTTTCTGCTCCTATTTAGATTGCAAAACCAATCATATTGATTTTGCAAAATCTGATTATAAATTAATTTAGTTAGCAATAAATTAATTATGATTTACTCGGTTTCTAGGTGGGAAATCAGAATATTGTGAATAGAGTTCACAGGGTTGTAATATTGGTTTAACTAAACCATCATTTGGTTCATAGTCACTACAATTTAGTGCGTTTTCAGTGAGAGCTATATTCGGACTAACAGTACATTTCAAATGGTAGTCTCCTGTAAAAAATCCACACCGACTACAGGGAATTTGATGTAGTCGTTTAACATAAGTTATGCCTTGCCAAAAAGATAAACATAAATTCCGTAAACCTATAGAAATTAATAATAAAATACCAATCATAAAAATACTATCAGCTAGGTTTTGGGGTATGTTTTGATGTAGTAAATTAATCATAGTTCTTACTCTATACTTAATTAATGCTTAGTCAAAAACTCCTAGCTAAAGGTAGTAGTTCAACTAACCAAAAACTGAAGAGATTGCTAACTATAATTACTTATAACATTGAGAAAATTAAAATAATGTCAAATAATACACTATTTTTTTTGTTAAATAAGCAATTAATTAGCAATGATAATCTCTTAATCAATAGAACATTTAACTTGCTATAGTTAGTGGTGTTAGATCAGATAAAACTAGATTATTATCTTGCCAAAACTCAACCAGAGATTGTGCTACATTTAGAGGGTAAAAATGCTGGAAAAAATAACCGCCTTGAGGAGATTCCCAAATTCTATCTTTCGGTTTCAAAAATGGTTCCCATTCTCTAATTAAGTGTGGATCAATAATCATATCATCATGGCTACCACATACCATTAGAGGTACATCAACACCTCTAGGAATTATATTTTGTCGCTTTAATAATGAATGAGGTGATAGAGATAAATCTAAATCTTTTTCCAAAACATTAACTAAGTTTTGAGTAGTTTTTCTATCTTGTTCACCAAATAAACTTTTTACCATATTAGTCAAAATTACTTGACGACTACAAGGCAAAAGATTGCGATGTACATAATAATATGCTTGCCAATCAATCGTTGGATAAACTCCTACAGATAATAAAGTTAAAGATTTCACTCTTTCTGGATATTTCTGAGTATATATTAATCCAACTAATCCACTTGTACTATGACCAATTAGATGAATGGGTTGATTTACAGATTTGAGATAATCATGGAGTAAGGTGACAGCTATATCTAAATTACAAGGCTCATCTGGAGTTTGCAAATAATCCCATTCAGCAATTAATATTTTTTTAGATAAATAACGGACTAATCGCTGATTAAAAACTTTTAGACTAGGACTGGTATTTAACCACAATACATCTGGAATTGTAGACATTGTTTTTTCTCCGTAGTAAGATTAAGTGAATAATTAATAGTAGTTAAAATTAAGTGAAACTACTTTTATGGTTTACTCCTACATTCCCAAAAATTTAAGATAGTTAAAATAGGATTGCTATCAAAAATACTATGGTGCTACGCGCTAGGGAGTAGGGAGTAGGGAGTAGGGAATAGGGAATAGGGAATAGGGAGTAGCAGACTTTTCAAGGGTTCTAGGATTTAGAAATGTCCTAACCTTGATGCGTAGTCCTATAATTCTCAAATATTGATTGAATGTAGGGCAATTGAAAATAATACTGAATGCTGTGGTGTTGTCAAATAACTAAAAATAAGAAAAATTCTCAATAATTATAGGTAGTAAAGTATTACTCTATAGAAGCCATTTGGTATCTCCGCAAAGGTGAGAGTTTTTGCCAAAGGAGTCAGGAGTCAACCCACCCCCGCCCCTCCCAGGAGGGGAAGTCAGAAGATTGAGAAATCAAATTAGGGGAAAAAAGTAGAATAAGCGGCCTCCATCTCCCCACATTCCCCACACTCCCAATCATAGTTCCCAAATGGGTTCTATAGGCATCTCCAAACAAGAGAGAGTAGGGAGTAGGGGAAAAGAGACGTTACTGAATCAAGGTATGAAAATCAAAATTGAACAATCTCAAATATTTGTTATTCAATACTTGACCAATTACCAAAAATACAAATCATACCCACACATCAGTAACGCCGATTTTATATTTGTAACTCCCATACAGTAAGTTACTATTAGAAATTTATCTATATTTCTAACATTCCTATTAGCTAAGTCCTTTGTTCAAATTAATGAGAAATTTTTCTATTAATATTTACTCACAACTAGAGTGAGGTTGTCAAGTCTCAGAGGAAAATTTTCTACTTCTCAATCATTTGTACACACATTCCCTATAGATTCTAATCTCCGATACTTATTGCAATTATTATTCAATAATTTAAAAATTTTGTCAATATTTTTTTGAGATAATTTATTATTAAATTTGTCCACCTATAAAATTAGATAAATCTTAAAATATCTATAAATTTAGCCAACAAAAGTTTATTGATATTGATAATTAATATTATTACTTTAATATATTTCAATTATACAGCTCAAGAATATTGACATAATTTATCATTAGAGTTATAGTATGAATTATATTGCTGATGATGTTCTTCTCTCTGGTAGGACAATATATTTGAAAAAAGCTAAGTCCCTCAGTTATACTAACTATATTGTCTAGTTAGGCTGAAAAGCAATTAGGGACTATTTTTTTTTGACACTTCAGAGATGGAATAATTGTTTATTTGATTTTCAATTATTCTTTTTATATTAACTTGGCAGCGAAGGGACAAAACTCTGGTCTCATAGTAAAGTCAATTTTTCTCTTTACCCGATTTCAACCAATTAATCAAGAATTTATGTAGGAAAATATTTAACAAATTTTTTTTTTCAGAATAGTTGCTAAATTTTTGCAATAGGTTTATAATTCATTTAGTAACTACTTCTCTAGCAAAAAAAATTGACAGAGAGGTTGAGTGTATCTCCCTGTCACTTAATATTATTGTATTCTCTTCTGAATGGAAGTTAAGCAGGCAAAAGTCGATAAATTTATTTTCTCAGACCTTTATTGCAAATACTTCCAAAATAAAAGTCTGCTAGTTTAAGTAATTCTATAACAAACAGAAGTTTAGGTGTTGCATCTACCTGCTTCTTGTATGTTTCTTATTTCTCAGAAATGTTAGTTACTACCTGAAGCAGTTGAACCTAGTTCAATACTACTAATGTATCTGGAGCAAGGAAATGATCTAAATGATATGCACGCTCTTCTGTTTCAAGTAAAATTTGCTCATAGAGGTAGCGAGTAGCGCGATCGCCCAAGCTTTCAGCTTGTCCAGCTAAACGACGTAATAACTTAATTACTTCCTGTTCTGCTGTTAGGTCATGTTCGACCATAGCACGAGAGCTAAAGCTGCCATCTACCTCAGGAGTAAAGCAGCACATTTCAGCTAACTTAGCAAAACTAGCAACTGGAACACCACCCAAACCATTTAGACGTTCTGCTAATTCATGGATATGCTCTCTTACATCATCATAACTTTCTTTAAAGAAGTCATGTAGTTGGGTGAACTCTGCTCCTTCTACAACAAAATGGTGTTTCTCATATTGGAGGTATAAAGCTTGGAAACTGGCC
>JBFRWR010000806.1:0-5408 GCA_051439685.1 Trichodesmium sp. | reverse complement strand
TTTCGGTGAAATAGAATAGGGAAAAAAGTATAAAAATAGCCCCAATCTCCCCATATCCCCATATCCCCATATCCCCGTCCCCCGATCTCTCCAGCTAATTTTATAGAGCCGCTTAGGGGTTCTATATGGTATTCACCCTTCTCATATAGAATCCGGTTATACAGTAATCGCACTGATTATTTCGTGTTAAGACAAATGTGGTGGTGGTGCATTGTAATGGTTGTGGATTGTCATTATTTTTGTTAGGAGGTACGACAGTGGGAGCATCTTGCTCCCGTACCAGGTATTCCTTTTTCCTCTATACCATTACTATGAAGGACTAGCACAAATGTTATATTGAATAGGAATAGGACTTATACCATGTTCGGATAATCAGTTATAAATAAAATTTAAGGACTGACAGTACCGACAGTACCTATTTATAAATCAGCTCTAATAGACATCTCCAAAAACAAAAAATCAAATCAATTATTCAGCATCAACTGTCAATTCTTTCCCCCTACTCCCTACTCCCTACTCCCTACTCCCTCTTTTCTGGAGATGTCTAATAGATATATGTTGCAAATAATTATTGCTTGTCTAGGAGAAGACTAATTTATGAGACAAATTACTTTAACCCCCGAACAAAAAAAGTTGTTAGAAAAGTTACTAAATACTGGTAAATATAATACATTTTAATAGGCGATCGCTAGAGCATTTCAGTTATTAGAAGAAGACGATGATGATATTAAGTTACTATCTTATGTTCAAGGGAGTGAATCGGCCAAAAAGTTATTAAAGGAAAAGGTGAAAAAGTATCGAGAGGAACGAGAAAAAAATAAGAATAAACCGATAGACCCAGAAAGAGCTAGGTTAGCAGCAGAATTTAAGCGATTATGTGAATAAACCCAAGCATTACAAGCAGATAATCCTTTAACTGCTGAAGAAATTGTTGCGGAAATTGAGGCTTATCGGCGGGGTGAATGAGGATTATTGTTGATACTAATGTTTTAATTTCTGCAGTTTTCAAAGGAAGAAAACCTAGAGCGATTATCCAATTAATTAGCGAATGATATAGTGGTTCTGCGTAAGTCCTGTATTGACAGCTTAAAGTTCCCTGAAACAATTTTACTGCATAACTTAAGAAAGAATAAACATCAGCTTATACTATAGTTCAATTATGCTAGCTTAATATTTAGCTAATACAAAAATTGTAGAGATTTATAATGGCAACTTATTCATTTGACAACTTCTTTGGACTTAATTTACCAATGTCAGAAAGTCAGGAAGTTCCACCTGTAACAGATGGTCCGGCTTTAGGAAGTTTCAATGCGTTTTTACCAGGAAATGTATTACTGATAGAGGGAGGTTTTAGCGCACTATCAAGCCCTTTATTTCCTGTGGGAGAAGCAGACTCAGAGGGAAATCCTCAAAGTTCGATTCATGTTCATCAAGCTCCAGCAGATGAAAATGGCGGTATTATCCGCAACTTAGATGTAAATGTATTTGAAAATGACAATAATTCTGGTACTGGTACATTTAATGGTGCTTTTACTCTCACAGATGCAGAAACAGAAGCAGCAGAAGCAGATGGGTTGTATCTAAACCTCCACACAGAAAATAACCAAAGTGGAGAACTGCGGGGACAGATAATTTTGGCAGATGATGTACAAGTAGCACTTGGTCTTGGGTTGCCCATGTCAGAAGCTTTTGCAGTCCCGCCAATAGCAGACACTCCTGCTGAAGGGATAGTAAATGCGATTCTGGATGGTAATAACCTAACAATACAAGGAACTTTTTCAGATTTATCCAGCGATTTATTTCCTGTAGGAGTAGAAGACTCAGAAGGAAATGCTCAAAGTTCCATTCATTTGCATCAAGGATTAGCTAATTCTACTGGTGGAATTGTTCGCAACTTCAATGTCATTGATAATGGTGATGGGTCAGGTGGATTTATTGGAGAGTTTGCTTTAAGTGATGATGAAGTAGTAGCTGCGGAGTCCGGAAATTTTTATGTTAACCTGCACACACAAAATAATCCCAGTGGTGAGTTGCGCACACAAGTTCTCCTTAACGAGACAAACCCAACTGGAGATGATTTGGTAACATTCTTACCAATATCAGAAGCTCAAGAAGTTGACCCAGTAGTAAATACTGATGCTACAGGAGACTTTTATGCAGTTCTCTCTGGCAATAATCTCAATATATCTGGCGATTTTTCTAATCTAACTAGCGATTTATTCAGTTCTAGAACTGAGCCAGACTCAGAAGGAAATGCTCCAAGTGCAATTCACCTTCATGGGGCTGCACTTGGTGAGAATGGCGATCTTTTACGCAACTTTACTATAGTTGAAACTGGTGATGACAGTGGTTTCTTTTCTGGCAATTTTACTTTGAATAATACTGAACTTCAAGCAGTACAGTCAGGAGAAGCATATGTTAATCTGCACACAGAAAATAATCAAAGTGGTGAGTTACGCGGACAGGTTGTGTTAGAAAATTTTGATACTGTAATTCCTAGAGAGGATGTGGTTTTCAATGGAGACAACCGGGATAACAATATTAATGCAGGTTTTGCTAACGATATAGTCAGAGGTTTTGCGGGAAACGATCGCTTGAATGGACTCGCAGGTAACGATCGCGTCATTGGTGGTGATGGTAATGACACTGTGATTGGTGCAAGGGGAAATGATCGTCTATTCGGTCAAAATGGTAATGATGTTTTAGAAGGTCGTCCAGGTAACGATATATTGCTTGGAGGAAATGGTAATGATATTCTCCGTGGTGGTCAAGGTCGCGATCGCCTGAATGGTGGTTCTGGAGACGATGAATTAACTGGTGGAGCAAGTATAGACAGATTTATTTTTAATACAAATAAAGAGTTTGATTCTCAGGATATAGGTAGAGACACAATCACTGATTTTAATAGCAGACAAGATTTAATTTTACTTGATTTGGATACTTTTACTGCTTTAGATAGTCCTGCTGGTATTGGTTTAGTTGATGATGATTTTGCAACTGTCTCTAGTGAGGATGATGCTGCAACTGCGGAAGCTGAGATTGTTTATGACTCTGTGAGTGGAGCGTTATATTATAATCCTAACGGTACTGAAGATGGTTTTGGAAATGGCGCTCAATTTGCTACGTTAGATGGCAGTCCAGATTTAGTAGCTGGTGATTTTCAAGTTAGGTAGTTGAGTAGTGGACAGACACACCTAAAATAGTCCAATAGTAGGGCCGGGTTTTAGTGGAAATTTCAATGCTCAACCTCAGATTTAGATAAACCCGTCCTAATGCAGAAAATTAGATGTGTCATATACAATCGGGTTGAATAGTTGTCATTGCGACGATAGGAAGCAATCTCCGTAAACCTATGAGATTGCTATCCGTTCCGGAATGCTCCGCAAACCTTCCACTCCGTTGCAGTCGCTGCGGACCTAGTTATAGTAATTATCTGGATTTGATATTATAGTTGAATAGTTGTCATTGCGACGATAGGAAGCAATCTCAGGGTTCTACAAGATTGCTTACTTCCACTCCGTGACTGTCGCAATGATATGGGTATAGTAATTATTCGGATTTGATATTATATCTGAAAAAAAATTCGACCCGCTTTAGCGGGAGTGGAAAGAGGAAAAAGGAAAGAAGGGTAAAGGGGAAAAGAGGAAAAGAAAAAAGGGGAAGAATCCTAGGAACGAGAGACAGAGGAGACAACACGAAAACCAGCACTGTTGTAGAAAATGTGGGAATAGAAATAGTAACGCCTCGCACTCCGGCAATTCCCAGAACTATTGCTCCAGCTACCACCACGGAGCAGTCTTTGATTACGATAACTTCCAGTTTTCCAAGCAGTTCCGTCAGTAGTAGCTCCATTATAATTCTCGTGCCAAATATCCTGACACCATTCCAAAACATTGCCGTGCATATCATATAAACCAAAAGCATTGGGAGGAAAACTTCCCACATCTGTTGTTTCTTTTAGATATTTTCCTTTAGCAGCATTACCATAAGTATAGTTGCCGTCGTAGTTAACTAACTCAGACGTTATAGTTTCTCCAAAATAAAACGGTGTTGTTGTTCCTGCACGACAAGCATATTCCCACTGACTCTCACTAGGCAACCTATAAATTTTCCCAGTTTTCCTAGATAGCTTTTTGCAAAACTCTATAGCGTCATACCAACTCACTTTTTCTACTGGGCGGTTTTCTCCTTTAAAATTAGAAGGATTATTTCCCATCATGGCTTGATATTGTGCTTGAGTAATAGGGTATTTACTCATATAAAAATGTTCGAGAGTAACTGGATGCTGCGGACTTTCATTTCCATTTCTTCTTTCTTCATTTGGTGGCGAACCCATGAGAAAAATTCCCCCAGGAATATAAACCATTTCTAACTTAATTCCATTACCTAAATCTTCTATTTTTTGCCCAGCACATCCCCCGGTACGATTGATAATATTGCCTGAGTTATCGACAGTCATAATTTTAAAAGTAAACAGCTCTCCTTTTTCTGATTCTGTTGTTGATGATTGAGATGTTTGTGGTGGAGAATTAGGTTTTGATGGTTGAGAAGTAGCTTGAATAAGAGATAAAATTTCTCCTACATTTTTAAATCTTTTCTTAGTCGCTCCGACAATCATTTTATCCAAAATATTGCCAACTTCATCACTCACTTTTGACTGTAAATAATCTCGCCATATCCATTTACCTTCAGTCACATCAAATAAGTTAAAAGGCTCCACTCCAGTTAATAAATGAATACAAGTTACACCCAGACTATAAATATCACTAGAAAAAGTTGCTTTTCCTACGGCTTGTTCCGGTGCAACATATCCGGCAGAACCTATAACAGTTCCCGTCACAGCTAAAGCAGTCATTGTGGCATATTTAGCTGCCCCAAAGTCTACCAATATAATATTATCTGGCGAGCTAGAAGGATTAATATTATCTGGCGAGCTAGAAGGATTAATATTATCTGGCGAGCTAGAAGCTCCCACTGGAAATTGATTATTATTCCTTCTCCTAATAATATTCTCTGGTTTAATATCTCGATGAATTACCTGCTGAGAATGAATAAATTCCAACACAGGCAATAAACTTTTTAATAACTCTAAAATTTGACCTTCATTAAAAGCTCCCGACTCTTCTAATTCCTGTTGTAAATTTTGCCCGTCGATAAATTCTTGTACTAAATACTGTCGATTATCTTGAGTAAAGTATGCGAAAAGTTCGGGAATTTGTGGATGTCTACCTAAACCATCCAAACGTTCAGCTTCTTGAGCAAATAATTCCGCAGCTTTTGATAAAGTTTTAGTTCCTTGTGCTTGAGGAAAAAATTGTTTAATTACGCAAAAAGGCTTTGAAGGTTTGTATTTATCCACTGCTTGAAAAGTTCTGCCAAAACCACCTTGTCCGATAATTTTTATAGGA
>JBFRWR010000805.1:0-7754 GCA_051439685.1 Trichodesmium sp. | reverse complement strand
GTTTATTTGATAGAGGATCAGCTTTAATTTCTCCTGATTTTCCTAAAGCTATAGATTCAGAAATTTCAGGATTATCCTCTAAAGTTTCTTCCCCAGAAACACTAGGAGTAAATTGTTTATTTGCTAGAGGTTCAGCTTTAATTTCTCCTGATTTTCCTAAAGCTATAGATTCAGAAATTTCAGGATTATCCTCTAAAGTTTCTTCCCCAGAAACACTAGGAGTAAATTGTTTATTTGCTAGAGGTTCAGCTTTAACTTCTGATATTTTATTAATTAGAGTTACTTGAGGAATTTCTATATTTTCAAAAACATTTAAACCTAGAAATTGACCAAACTCCTTATTCAAAACAGAAGATTGTTTACTATCTATATTTTTACTATTTTTACTAAAAATCAGAGGCTTTGTCATTGCCGTGATTTTTAATAAACCATAAAAATCTAAATCTACTTCTGGATTCTTGGTAATACCAAATAATTTTGCTGAAGGGAAACTAGACCCTAAATCTATAAAAGACTTGGTAGAAGAAAGTTTACTAAATTGTGTCCTTGAACTAATTGATAAAGAAACAAAATTAGTATCTATATCATTTTCTAATATTTGAGCATTAGCAGACTTTGACAGGCCAAAAGTTGTTGAGGCAGCAAAAAAGGCCACTAATAACGGAGACAAGCGCATATCATTACTATCCCGTACAATCCACACACCAGTGAAATTTTCATACAAACCGTAAAATTGTACACCATTGACAGGCGCCTTAACCTGAATGAGCTAAAATCCTTTCTAAAACTTGTTGATATGCAGTTTCCACATTACCAAGATCGCGACGGAATCTGTCTTTGTCCATCACTCTGAGATTTGGGTCTGTTTGAGATTTGTCCCAAAGTCGGCAGCTATCTGGACTTATTTCATCTGCCAGAATTAAATTTTCATCCTTGTCCAGGCCAAATTCTATTTTGAAGTCCACAAGAGTAATTTGGCATTGGTCAAAGAAATTTATGAGAATATCATTAATCTTGAGAGTAAATGTTCGTATTTGTTCTAGTTGTTCTGGAGTAGCTAGTTCTAACAATAAAAGGCGATCGCGAGTCAACAGTGGATCTTGCAAGCTATCATTTTTGTAACAATATTCAACTAAGGGAAATTTCAAGATAGTTCCTTCAATTAATCCAGTTTGTCTACAAAGACTACCTGCAGCAATATTTCTGACAATTACTTCTATAGGTAAAATTGTCACCTTTTTAACTCGCATTTTATCTGCTTCTGGACAGTCGATAAAATGAGTCGGTATGCCATTAGCTGTTAATAGTTTAAATATATGACTGGAAATAGTACAATTTATAGTACCTTTACCCGTTATTGTTCCTTTTTTTTGAGCATTAAAAGCTGTAGCATCATCTTTAAAATAAGTTAGCAATATTTCTGGGTCGTCAGTAGTATATAAAATTTTAGCTTTGCCTTCATAAAGCTTTTGATTAGATGTCATAAAATTTTTTAACTAAGGTAGTAAAAATATAGGAATGAGTGATTATTACTAATTACTCTTCTATTTGGTTATCATAGTCTCAAATTAATGTCAAGATTTTCATCAAATAGGTTGTATATATATAGCAATCCGCCCATAGGTTGTCATTAATTGATAATTGATAATTGATAATTACCTCTCCCTCAAAGGGAGAGGATTGAAGAATAAGGAAAAGATTTATTTTTTTTCCCCTATCCAAGGGGAGGCTTTAAACCTGAATGATCTAATTATTTAATTGTTTAATTATTAATTATTTCGGTAATAATTCAAAAACTAGAAATAAACTCCGAAATTCTTACCCATTGATCATTGCCTCCAAACCTATTGCCAAAAAATAGCAATATTTTTGATACGAATAAAATAGGATTTCTATATATTATATATTTCACTCATAATTAATTGTATATTTGCTATTGAGGTTAAGAAGGTAGTGCAAATTATTTTTCCTCTACTTATCAAAGTATACAAATATCTTTTTATTTTACTCCCCACTCCCTACAAAATGTTAAATTAATTTTGCACAGCTACTTAATATAGCAATCCGCCCATAGGTCGTGACAAATCAAAAACTAGATAAAAAACTTGAAACTCCCGCCTGTTGCCTGTTGCCTAAAAGCGGTAAGGTTATTATACACAAATAAAATAGGACTGCTATATAATATTCCACTCATAATTAATTGGTAAATTATTCCTTCTAAAATTAGGGACACAAATACCGAGGGAAATAGCTAAACATAAAACAATTTGCTCAATGGACAGATAACAAGATTTGATTAAACAAAATTAATATTAAATCTCTTGTCTCAACTAATATTTTCTGAGACTATAAAGTGGTATGAGTAATTTCTACAATTAGTATCTAGGAGTACAAAATGAAACAGATGATAACCTGGACAAAATCTGTAGCAATGAGTACCGTATTATCTATTGCTGCTGTTTCTGGTATGAGTCTTAATTCTATAGCAGCAGTATCATCTCAAAAGACTCCCATTGTTAATGAGTCAGTAACTACCGTTCCTACTGAACCTCAAACTGAAGCTAAAAAAGGTGAAGACCAACTAGCTCATCACTATTATCGGAGGTCTTATTATGGTCGTCGGAGGTCTTATGGCCGCTGTCGTCGAGTATACACTCGTTATAAAAATTTGCGGGTAAGGACTTATCCTTGGGGTAGAATAATCAACGCATTATATCCTGGCGCTCGTGTCCGTGTAATTGGCTACCATGGTGCTTGGGCAAGAATCTCATATCCTCATTATGGTTATGTATATGCTCGTTATTTAGGACATTGTTAAATTTACTTAAATTTCATGATTAGTAGACCACAGTAGGGACGTTGCATGCAACGTCCCTACAAGGGTTGTGGTTTTCAATGTAAGTCACCCTTCTCAAAAGCCTTATAGAAAATAAAATTAGGACTTACGCCAATAAATCCGGTTGCCACGAAAAATCCTTTGTTTGCACAATAAACATCTAGGAAAAAAGCGGGTTTCTGGGTTAGGGTGGGTAGGTTCTAAAAATAACTAAAGATTAAATCAAGAAAAACACCTGTAAGAGAGCTTAAATTTTTCTTTTCTCAAAAAAAACAGGTAAAATTTACTGTGTCTAAATTAATAAAATAATCTAATCATAATCCTAAAAATTGTGTCAAAAAAACTTTGATGAAAATACACATATATAATCAATAATAATCAGCTAAAAAGCCAACTATTAACAAAAAAAAAGGAGTCAAAAGTGAGCGATTCAATAATTGAATTACTGAATGAATTACCTAGTGATAATTTAACTGTAAAAACACTCAATGCCCTAGATTTTATAGTTCCAGGTGAGTGGGAAAATGTAGTAGGTTTTAACCAAACTATTGAAGTAATTACAGGGGAGTCGGATGCAGATAGAATTCTAGATATCGGCAACAAAGCGATCGAACTCTATAACGATGCTGAAAATGGATACCAGGGAGCCATGTGGTATTACAACCTAGTCGATAATGTAGATGGTGCCCTTGCAGCAGCAGCTATGGCCGAAATAGTCAGTGAAAAAATTCCCTTTTTAAGCTTTTTAGGTGCCTTAACTCCCAAAGCCGACACAACTCAATCTGTTGACTTATGTCTAAAAATTGTAGCAGAGTTAATAGCTTATAGTAAACTAAATGGCCTACCTATTCTTAATCCAGGAGAATTTGTCACAAATCTAACTGAGGAGTATAGTGGTCCATCTTTGATGCGAATGGCTGCCTTAGTTTCTCTGGATGGTTTGATACCTTTAGGTCCAGACTTCCTACAAAAAGTACAAGATACCCTTGATGGAGAGGGTGAAAGTGCTTTTGCAGGTAATGCAATTTTTGGAGCAATTAGTGATACTATTCCTGGAGATGACAAATTTGGCTTTATTACTGAGAGTTTTGGAGCGGTTCAGGGGTGGATGGATAACTTAGTCGGATCGGTTGGTTTAACACCAGAAGGTATTTTTGACAGTATTGGTGGCTTTATCGACTTTTCCGATGATGCTTTAGATGTTGTAGCTGCATTTTTAGATAAGACTACAAATTATTTCCAACATACAGGTACTCAAAGTGTGGCTAGAAAATTAATAGAGCGTGCCGCAGAAGAAGCTTAATGAAGTCAGAAGTTAGAAGTCAGAAGTCAGAAGTGATTTTTGTCAAGGGGAATTGGAGTAACTCTCTAAAATGCGCCTTATTAAGCTTAGACGCATTGAAATTGCATATCCTAAAAACAGGAAAAAATTCCGATTCCCCTCTCCCCATCTCTGTGTATCCGCGTCTCCGCGTCAGTCAAAACTAGCAAGTTAGATGCGTACAAGCTTATGCTTGGGTTTTGGTTCCTCAACCTAACCTACGCTTTTCTACCTCAAACCCAACTTTTTCCTAGATATTCTCATCAACAGTATTTGATGTAGTCCAATCGTGATAATATAAAGTGTTAGCCTTTTGATACTAAAATTCCGCTCCTGAAGAATTTTTTTTAGGAGTGAGTTTTTCAATGGCTATCAAATGAACAGACACAGTATACCAATATACATGACATCTACCTGGTAATAAATTATGAACGATTCAATTCGCTTTCTCATGTGTGCCCCCGACCACTACGATGTGGACTATGTAATTAACCCTTGGATGGAGGGCAACATCCACAAATCATCTCGCGATCGCTCCGTTGAACAATGGCACCAACTCCACGAAATTATTAAAGAACACGCGATCGTAGACCTAGTAACACCTCAAAAGGGGTGGCCAGATATGGTATTTACCGCCAACGCAGGTCTGGTTTTGGATAAAACAGTTGTTCTTAGTCGTTTTTACCACAAAGAACGTCAAGGAGAAGAACCCCATTTCAAAGAATGGTTCCTTAACCAAGGTTTCATCGTTCACGAATTGCCGAAAGACCTCCCATTTGAAGGAGCGGGGGATGCTCTTCTAGATAGAGAAGGTCGTTATCTGTGGGCGGGATATGGTTTCCGTTCTGAATTAGACTCCCATCCACTTTTAGCAAAATGGCTGGACATGGAAGTAATATCTCTCAGACTGATAGATGAACGGTTCTATCACCTCGATACTTGCTTCTGTCCCCTAACTGGTGGTTACTTACTCTACTATCCTCCTGCATTTGACTCCTACTCCAACCGTCTAATTGAAATGCGAGTGCCACCAGAAAAACGAATTGTTGTGGCAGAAGCGGATGCTGTTAACTTTGCTAGCAATGCAGTTAACATCCATCAAACCATCATTATGAATAAGGTGAGTGAAGAGCTAAAATCAAATCTTGCTCAAGCAGGTTTCAATGTTATTGAAACACCTCTAACTGAATTTTTGAAAGCTGGTGGTGCTGCCAAATGTCTAACACTCCGAATGACAGAGCCAATAATACCCGATCATCGTGCTATCGTCGGGGTCGAAAGTCGTACAGTTCGCATGGAAGGTCATTTATTAGACAGTGGCTTAATTAACCAAGCTTTAGACTTAATAGTAGAAGGTGGCGGTAGTTTCAAAGTTATTAACTTTAATCTGGGAGAACAACGTCAAAGCACTTCCCTTGCTGAGGTGAAAGTTTCTGCACCTTCCCATCAAGTCATGGAAGAAATAATGAGTCAACTCATTGATATTGGTGCAGTAATTCCTACCGAAGATTTACAGGATGCTAAGTTGGAACCTGTAGAACAAAATGGTGTTGCTCCTGATGATTTCTACGTTACTACTATTTATCCTACTGAAGTTAGAGTCAGAGGTCAGTGGATACAAGTACAAAATCAAAGGATGGATGGAGCGATCGCTATTACCGAAACTGACGGTAATATTCAAGCAAAATGTAAAGTGCTGCGAGATGTCAAACTTGGCGAAGAAGTAGTAGTAGATGTAGTCGGTATCCGTACTATCAGGAAAACAGAATCCCGTGCTAAGAGAAATCAAGAAGAGTTCAGCTTTATGTCGGCGGGAGTTTCTAGCGAACGTCGTGTAGAATTAGTAGTTGAACAAGTCGCCTGGGAATTACGGCAAATACGCGATCGCGGAGGCAAGGTAGTAGTTACCGCAGGTCCGGTTGTCATTCACACTGGAGGTAGCGAACATTTAGCCAGTCTAATTCGTAGGGGATATGTACAAGCGTTGTTAGGTGGTAATGCGATAGCAGTTCACGATATTGAACAATCACTGATGGGAACTTCCCTCGGTGTGGATATGAAACAGGGAGTTGCTGTTCATGGTGGACACAGACATCACTTGAAGACTATTAATACTATTCGCCGTTATGGCAATATTCCTAAAGCAGTTGAAGCTGGTATTCTGAGTCAAGGAATTATGTATGAGTGCGTCAAGAATAATGTGCCATTTGCTTTAGCTGGTTCCATTCGTGATGACGGACCTCTACCTGATACTCAGATGGATTTGATTAAAGCACAGGAAGAATATGCTGAGTTATTGAAAGGTGCTGATATGATTTTGATGTTGTCAACTATGTTGCACTCTATTGGAGTCGGGAATATGACACCTGCTGGAGTGAAGATGGTTTGTGTGGATATTAATCCAGCAGTGGTGACTAAATTGAGCGATCGTGGTTCAGTTGAGTCTATTGGTGTGGTGACAGATGTTGGTTTGTTCCTCAGTTTATTAATGACACAATTGGAGCAGTTGACAAGTCCTTATTCTGTAGCTCAAGTGTAAGCTTAAAATTCAAGAGTTATGTATTAGTCTAGTAGTCTGTCTAGCTTGATTTTGTGGGTAAATTTGAGTCAATGAAGACCTCTCCCCCCTGCCCCTCCCCCTCTCCTGCAAGGAGAGGGGATAAACTCCCCCTTCCCTAAGAGGGAAGGGGGTTGGGTGGTTAGGTTTTACCCACAATTTTAGTCTAGACGCGCTAGTAGTCTCTCTTGCTTGATTTTGTGGGTAAGTTGGATTCTATATTATATAGAAGCAAACCCAGTAGGAATGTTGTCTGTAACGTCCCTACTCTAATATTTTCATATAGAATCCGGTTGAAAAGTAGTCATTGCAACGATAGGAAGCAATCTCTTAGCTCTCTGAGATTGCTATCCGTTCCGGAATGCTCCGCAAACCTTCAACTCCCTTCCAGTCGCAATGACTTAGCTATAAGTAATTATCCGGATTCTATATCACTCATCGCCGAGAACGTTGCTCTAATTTTTTTCCTACCTTCCACCACAGTTTAACTCCCACTATACCAATAATGCTGGCACCCAAACTAAATACAATTGAGATTCCTCCTGCTAACCAGGGTTCGGGTACTGAATATTTAGACAGAAACTTGCCTACTGGATGATGACTAGCTTTAGCAGTATCAATAACATAAGGAAAATGACCAGCAATAGAGGCAATACTGGCACCCGCACCTAATCCCACACCGATAATAGCGACAAGTTCTTGAAAGTGGCGATCGCTCTCTGCTTGTTCTATTTCTGTGATGCCACGAATGGAGTTTATTAGGTCTTCTAATAGTTTTAAATTGGGGCTTAGATTGGCATAATCTTTTTGCATTTGCAGCAGATATTTTTCGGTTATTTCTTGAGGGAATTTTTCCAGAAATTTGAGGTCGGTTGTGACTCCGGGGGTGGTTATCAAACGAGCTAATATTGAAGAAATATCTTCTCCATTTATTGTTAGTTTGGAAAGTTGGGAAATTGGAGTGGGAATGTTTTCTGGTAAGAGATTTTCGAGGGCTTTTGATGTGGCTTTTTCTCTGATTCTATCTAAGCGTCTTTGGT
>JBFRWR010000804.1:0-3224 GCA_051439685.1 Trichodesmium sp. | reverse complement strand
TTTAAAGCAAGTTGCCCAAACTGCAAAGAATGTCTTAAATCGTCCTTACGATATGATTGCTCGTTATGGGGGTGAAGAATTTGTGATTATTTTGCCTAATACAAATCAGCAAGGGGCGATTTCGATCACTGAACTTATCCAAGAAGCTATTCGCAAAATAGCAATTCCCCACCAAAAATCCCAGGTAAGTTCAATTGTCTCTTCGAGTATGGGTATTGCTAGTATCATCCCCAGCTCGGAAAGTTCACCGGATATTCTAATTGCAATGGCTGATAAAGCTTTATATATAGCCAAACAAGAAGGACGGAATCGAGCGATCATTTATACTCCATAAAAAATGATTCGTGAAAAAAACTCTAGGGGTTTGGTCTCCAAAAGTTGTTAGATAAAATATTACGGAGATAATTAATAATTAAGCAATTAAATAATTAGATAATTCACGCCTTGAAGCCTCCCTTTTTCAGGGAAAAAAAATAAATCTTTTCCCCCTTTGTGTCAATCCTATCCCTAAAAGGAAGAGTTAACGAAGTCAGACTTCAGAAGTCAGAAGTTGTTTTTGTAACGGGGATTTATGCCCCTCTCCAAAAACATTTCGCCTTAAAATGCCTTGCTCTTGACCCACTTATTTTGGTAATTATCCATTATCCATTATCCATTAAGGAAAACATATTTACAATTGCTATAAACCATAAAACTATGAATACTATATCAAAAGAAAATTCAGAAGGAATTATTTTAATAGTTGACGATAATCTGCCAAATTTAAAAGTTTTAGCAGCTCTTTTAAAAAATAAGAATTATCAGGTAAAAAAAGCCATTGATGGGGAAAGTGCATTGCTTTCTATCGAAACTGATATTCCTGATTTAATTTTATTGGATATTAAAATGCCGGAAATCGATGGCTATCAAGTTTGTGAACGCCTCAAAGCAAATCCTCAAACTCAGGAAATTCCTGTAATTTTTCTTAGTGCTTTAAATGAAGTTTTTGATAAAGTCAGAGCATTTGAAGTAGGAGCAGTAGACTATATAACTAAGCCTTTTCAAGAAGAAGAAGTTTTAGTCAGAATCAAAAGTCAGTTAACAATTCAAAAACAAAAACGACTATTAAAAGAAGAAAGACAATTATTAAAAATAGAGGAAGACAATCTTAAAGCAGAAATTAGACAACGCAAAGAAGCAGAGGCTATTTTATATCAATCTAGGTCTTTAATGTCTAGTATTTTAAATTCTTCCCTTGATGGAGTTGCAGCTACGGCAGCATTAAGGGATATGAAAACGGGAAATATTATTGATTTTTCTTGTTTAGTTGTTAATCCAGTTCTTGCTAGAGCTTTTAATAGAGAAGCACAAGATTTAACTGGTAAATTAGTGCTGAAAAAGTTTTTAGATAGAATTAATTATGATTTATTTAATGATTTTGTGAATGTGGTAGAAACTGGAAAATCTTTAGAGCAAGATGTTTATTATAATGACCAAGGTGAAGGAAAATGGTATCATTTCATCGCCGTTAAATTAGGGGATGGTTTTGCAATTACAGTCAGAGATATTACAGAAAGAAAAAACTTGGAATTAACCCTGGAAGAAACTAATAAAGAATTAGAAGCTTTTAGTTACAGTGTAGCTCATGATTTACGGAATCCATTAGGCAATATTGAATCATTAATTTATTTTCTCCAACAAGAATCTAAAAATGATAATTATCCCACTCAACACACTCAAGAACTTTTTGATATAATTTCTGAATCAACTGGTAGAATGCAGCAAATTATTAAAGATTTACTACTTTTGTCAAAGGTTAAAAAAAGTGCTATAAACCTTGAATTAATGGATTTAAGTAATATAGTTCAAGACATATTAATGAAACTCCAAAGGAGAGAACCACAAAGAAAAGTAGAATTAGTAATTCAGCCTAATGTTATAACTACAGCGGATCAAAACTTTCTAACAATTGCTTTAGACAATTTAATTAGTAATGCTTGGAAATATTCATCTAAAAAAGATATTACTTATGTTGAATTTGGAGTTTTATCTGCAGAACAACAAAATCTAGATTCAATTATTAATCAATGCTCTTTATATTACAAAGACAAAAACTTATGTGAGCAAAAATTAGATCGAGTTTATTTTCTTAAAGATAATGGAGCAGGTTTTAGTACGGAAAACTTTGAAGAATTATTTACTCCTTTTAAGCGCTTCCATTCAGATAGTGAGTTTCAAGGAATTGGTATTGGTTTGTCAATTGTCAAAAGAATTATTAATCGTCATCAAGGCTTAATTTGGTGTGATTCTGAAGTAGAAAAAGGAACAACTTTTTATTTTACTTTGAATGACTTTACGGCATAAAAAAATTACAATAAAATCACAATATATATAGCAGTTTTTAACGGGTGTGAGGTACATTAATGATCCCCCTAAATCCCCCTTGAGAAGGGGGAATTTGAAGTTCCCCCCTTATTCCTTCCTTTTTACTTCTTCCTTCTTCCTGTTTTAATCATATATTCGCTGTAATAAATCATAAAATGGCTGCCAATTATCATCTGCTGTAATTGGTTCCCAGACTGATTCAATCACAGGTCTAATTAAACTTTGTTGCGGATTATATTCTTCTAATCGTTCCGCCATTTCCTTTAATTCATTATTAGAATAAGTCTGCAAAAGATGATAATAATATTCTCGCCATTGCTCTATTAATTCTGGCTTTTCAAAATTAGTAAAAATCTGACTAATATCATCACGCCATTGAGGAGAAAATTGTTGTCTTAATTCTACAAAGAAATCCTGATATCCAACCTGAGAATCTGTCAGCATTTTTATGGTTAGCTGAAGTAACTTTTCTGCATCTGTTTCAGGTAACTCTTCAAACCCTAACCTTCTCATCATTAATTGCCGATATTTATGCAGATATAAATCGTCAAACTTTTCCAAAGCTGACCTCATCTCCTTCCGCTCAATAACTGCAGCTAATGCTTCTTGAAGTAGGTGTAAATTTGACTTACAAACTAATGGTTGATGACTGTAACGATACAGACCAGAATAATCAAAATAAGCTGCTGTAAACTGAGGATTATATGTAGGAATAAAAGAGTAGGGACCATAATCAAAACTTTCCCCAGTAATTGACATATTATCTGTATTTAATACACCATGACAAAATCCAGCAGCCATCCATTGAGCAACTAATTTAGCAACTCTTTCTACTAACTCTGAGTAAAATAAAAAATAGC
>JBFRWR010000803.1:0-11095 GCA_051439685.1 Trichodesmium sp. | reverse complement strand
ATGAAACTGTAGCTCAGAGTTTAGAAAGAATACGTTCTTTAGCTGATGTTTCTGAAACTATCTATTACTTATATATTACTGATGCACAACAACATTTAGTTGGGATACTGTCGTTACGAGAGTTAGTTACTGCTTCCCTGGAACAAAGTATTGGCGAAATAATGAGTCGTGATGTGGTGTCTGTTCAAACTAAAACAGACCAAGAAGAAGTAGTCCGGGTTATTCAACATTATGATTTAATTGCGGTGCCAGTTGTCGATAAGGAAAGGCGACTGGTAGGAATTATTACGGTTGATGATGCCCTTGATATTGTGCAGGAAGAAACTACCGAAGATATTTATAAATTAAGTGGGGTACAGTCTGAGGGTGATGATTATTTTCAGGTGAATTTATTGACTGTTACTAAGAAACGAGTCTTTTGGTTATTAGTGTTACTTTTAACTAATACTTTCACCAGCAAAATTATTACTTCTCAGGAAGAAGTTTTGGCAAAAGTTGTAGGTTTAGCTGCGTTTATTCCTCTACTTAATGATACTGGGGGTAATGTTGGTTCCCAGTCATCTACTGTAATAATTCGTGGTTTTAGCACTGATGAAATGCGAGGTATGGGAAATTTACAGGTGATTATTCGGGAAGGAATTGCTGGTAGTTTGCTAGGTTTAATGTTGGGGATAGTTGCCATAATTTGGGCTTATATTTTGCAACAAAATTTAGCTATAGCTTTTGTGGTAGGTATTAGTTTATTTGCTATTACAATTATTGCTTCTGTTGCTGGTGCAGTTTTACCATTTATCTTTAGATTATTAAAGTTAGATCCTGCCTTAATGTCTGCTCCTTTTATCACTACTGCTGTTGATATTTTAGGTGTTTTGATTTATTTCAACTTGGCAAGAATAATTGTACAAATATGAATCGGTTTCTCGGCTAGTTTTATGTTGTCGGTATCAGCTACTCATATAGAATCCGGTTGAACAGTCGTCATTGCGACGATAGGAAGCAATCTCGCGGGACCCCTGAGATTGCTTTCCTTACGGAATGCTGCGCATTCATGTCGCGCAGCGTTTCATGTCGGCGACAGCCGAAAACCTTCCACTCCGTTCCAGTCGCAATGACGCGAGCTATAGTAATTATCCAGATTCTATATCATCTATCAGCTTTTAGTTTGATATAAATTTTGAGAAAGATGGAACATACAGCGGTTTTCTTAAGAATATAATTTAGCGATAGAAACAGTAACTTCTCCTTCGTTATCTTCAGCATAACTATCTAAGAAAAACGTATAAAGATTTGTCGTTTCTAAAACTTCTAACGTTAGGGTTTCATTATACCCATTCAAAGTTGACCAAGTTTTTTCCACTGGAACTTTCGTCTTATTATTTTTCACTTTTCCACCAAAAATCCAAAGTAGAACAAATGGCTCACCAGATGGACAAATATTAGAACCGTAGCCAAAAGTACCACTTTTAATCCGCATAATATAAGTTCCTGGCTCAAGGGTGTTAGAAACAGCAGTTTCCTGGAGTCTAGTCATTTGTTCATCATTTAGGAAATAACAATTGTGACGACTGTGGATAGTAAGATGCTGAATTTCACAGTTACCAGGGCTAATATTACTTGTTTTTAGAACTGTTTCTTTTTTACTTTCTGATATTTGAGACACTGCACCAGCAACAAGAGGTACTGCTACAGGAAGAATTTTTTCTGCTGAATTCAACTGATTAAAAACAGGTACAGGCATTCGTAAAGGTTGAGAACAAGCTATTTGCAACCATTGCGAATTATCGGCAAGATAACCAATCTCTGCTACATAATCAACGTAGTCACCCGTACTAATATTAATAGGTATTTGTTGCTTCTGCTTCGACTCTTGACAATCATACTCCTCTATCTTATGAGGTGGTTGTGAATCTAGATCGATGTCTGTGACATCTAAAATCCGCAATTTGCATTGTTGCTGTCCTTGTTCTTTAGCAGCATCTTTAGCAGTTTGAGAAATAGCCCAATGAACATAAGCGCTATTAGTATTATGAGGAACTATAGCAATCCAACTTGAATCTAGTTTTTCCTCTGGAATAAGTTTTTTAGTAGGAGTTAGATTAGCTTGTGTATTCTTAATCTCATTAGTCTGTAAAGCAACATTTGGTGTTGCTATCCAAACTCGGTTAGAACGAGCTAACGGCAGCCATTCTCCATCATCTGTTGCATAACCTATTTCTGCTTGATATTCGCGATCGCTTACAAAAACAGGTATCTGTAACTGTTCACTAGACTCTTGAGAATCATAAGCTTGGATATTGTATGCAGGTTGTTTATCTAAATCAATATTTGTCACATCATAAACCCGCATTTGATATTGCTCCCCTCCTTGTTCTTTTGCTGCATTTTTAGCAATTTCTGGAACTTCCCAAGCAACAATCATATTTTCTAAACCATCAGGGGTAATAGTAATCTGACTGGGAGGTAAAACCCATGATGATTTTGAAGTACATTTCCCTAATAAATCTACTTCCTTTGCAATTACACTTTCTCCATGCAAACAATATTCTACTATTTGCACTCGATTAGAACGCGCTAATAGCAACCACTGATTATTATCAGTTAGATATCCTATTTCTGCTTGATATTCGCGATTGGTCAGCAAATTTCCGATCTGCCACTGTTGATTTGACTCTTCGGAATCATAACACCTGAGACTGTGGGATGTTTCTGAGTCTATGTCTATGTCTGTGACATCATATACTCGGAGTTGATATTGCTTTCCTCCATGAAATTTTGCTGCTTCTTTGTCTGTTTCTGGTACTGACCATTTGGCTGATGCTGTTTGACTCAGTTCTGCTGTCAAATTTATTTGACTATTTTTGGTTTGACTTTTCCAGAGTGCTAATAATCCTGCTATTCCTGTTGCTCCTGCTATTCCTGCTGCTATGGGAGCTATACCTATAGTTTCTGTTTCTACTTCTGGAGTTGGAGTGATAGTTGTTGGTGTATTCGTTCCTTCTATTCCTTCTGCAACACCAGCAACAGCAGTTCCACCTACAGGAGGGGAATTTGAATCTGTAGTTGTTCCTGAAGCTACCGCACTTGTTTCTAGTGAATCATCTCCACGTCCTTTTAACAGTAGCCATGCTAATGCTCCAATTAAAGGAATTCCCAGTAGAAGTAAAAGCCACCAAGGAAAACCTTTTGTTTCTGTTTCCTGTTTCTTCTCATCAACTGGCGCAGAATTTTGTGTTATCTCTGTTTCATTCTCAGAACTGAGTGGAGTTAATACTTCCTCAGAATTTGATGTCTCTGTTTGACTATCTGGACTGGGTGAGGTTAATACTTCTGAATTATTCGCTTCATTTACCTCATCAGTCTCAGAACCGGGTGCAGCAGAATTTGATGTCTCTGTTTGACTATCTGGACTAGGTGAGGCTAATACTTCTGAATTATTCGCTTCATTACCCCGATCAGTCTCTGGACTGGGTGCAGTTCCTACTAACCCAGAATTTGCAGACGTAGTTTGACCTTGTTTGTCTGTTAATTCGACAACTGCTTTACCAGTTCCAGAAGTAACTAAACCAAGAAATGCCAATACTTCCGGCGGAGCAGTATCTTTTTGATAAACATAGTTACGGGGTTGAGAATATGGGTAACGCGGATCGTCAGGTAGAGTTTTGTGCATCTGAACAACCCGAATTTTTTCGTTGTTTAGTGCTTGGTCAGCGATCGCATAACCAATTCCATCTTGTCTTAGTTCTTTTACTACTGCTGCCGTATCATCCTGGGATATTTGAGTAGTATTATCTCCAGTTTGAAAGGAATTTTGTTTAAAGACATCATAGCTTTCGAGTGCTTTCCTGGTATCGCTAGATTCTGGACGATCGATAAAGCGAATGGGTACTTCTGGTCCTCCCACTTCTGACCAATTGGTAATTTCACCCCGAAATATTTTGGCAAATTGGTCAAATGAGAGATTTTCTATAAACGGGTTGTCTGAGCCTACTATAATAGCAATTTTACCTCGGTTAATTGGGACTTCAACTAATCCTTGCTCTTTTTCCTCAGCAGTTAAGAAACGTCCTACCGCAACTAAATCTGTTTCCCCTTCTAACAAACCTTGTAAGATTGTATTTGCATTGCTTGTTACGAGTTCTATTTCCGCATTTGGATATTTTTCTTGATAACGTTGTTTTAATGCTTCGTTGATTACTGCCATACTACTAGAGCCAGATAATCTGATTTTTGTACCACTTGGCAGTGATTCAGGTAGTGGGTAGGTAGTATTTGTATTTACTGATTGGGCAATAGTAACATTACTCAAAGAAGATAAATTGTAAGCTGCTAAGGGCTTAGGAGTAGCAGTTAAGGTTAGCAATACTACTGAAAATTTAAGTAATTTTTTTCTATAGGAAGACATTTTTATCTTGTTTTTAGGTAGACTAAATCTGGTTAAATTAATTTTGATGAGTTTGGATAAAAGTTACTTCTTAATCTCCTATCAATTATTCATTAATCATCAAATCAAACTAATTAATTAATTTTAAAATTTGCCAAACTAAGGCGTTGATTATCAATCAAAAAAATAGTTATTTTTTTGATAGATTTTTTAACTTTTATACGGATATAATTTGCTGCAATATACTCTTAATTATTTATTATTAAATACTAAGTAAATCTTAGTATTTTATTCAATCATACTTATGGTGGAGCAGATATTTTTTACATCTTCACTATCGAAATTGTCAATTCTCCTTGATTATCTTCAACGTAAGTATCAAAGAAAAAGGCACAAATATTTGTTGTCTGTAGCACTTCTAAAGTTAATGTATCGTCATCACCATTCAAACTTGACCAAGTAGCCTCAACTTCTAAGTTTGTTTTTTTGTTAATAAACTTACCACCATAAATCCACAACATTACAATGGGTTCACCCTGATTACTTGTGCCATTCTGGTATCCAAATAAACCACTACGGATTCTAATTATATAGATGCCTGGTTCTAATGTTGTTGAAACTGCTGTTTCTTCCTGAATTTTTCTCATTGCTTCAGCATCTAGTACATAGCAGTTTTTTTTGCTGTCAACTTTGATATCTGTAACTGTACAACCTTCCATATTTCTTTCTCTTTTCTACTAAGATTTTGAGTCTTCTCAACTAAGGCCACTCCTCAGATTAACTTCAAGATTTGGACAAGTGCCCAGGGATTAATCATCAGAGAAGATAGCTATCTTAAGTTGCAGAATTGCTCTATTACCAGAGTTAATAGCTAGTTTACCTTGTTTGTCACCTTAATAATGTGGTTATGCTGTCACAATTTTTTTGTCCAATATGGTTTGACTAAAAGTAGTGGATATCTTATGATTAATGCCTTGTGCTGCTTCGGCATAAGTATTTAACTGTCACACTACACAAAGCCCTATCGTCTCGTAGTTTTGACAAAATTTGCTTAACAGGATTTGACTCTTCTTTCTCTTACTATTCCATATTTCTAGTTTTGTTATCTAACTAGGGTAGAAAAAATAGTAGTTTTAATAGTATAAAGTATTTTACTTAAGTCCATACTTTGACCCTTTGACCTTATCAGCCTAATGAAAATTTTAAATATTAAATAATGTTGCAAACTTTTCAATATTGCGTTAAGTTATATTACATAAGGTTGCAATATAAGAAGGACAATCATCATGGAAAATCAAGAGAAAAAGTTAGGCTTTACTGACTTTGCAGAAACTTGGAATGGTCGCTTGGCAATGTTAGGTTTTGTCATCGGTATCGCCACTGAATTTATGACAGGTCAAGGTATTCTTTCCCAGCTTGGCTTAATGTAATTGGTGTAACTCCTCAGAAATTTTTCTGTTGTTTTTTATTGAGATTAGAGGTGAATAATTATGGAAAATCAAGAGAAAAAGTTAGGCTTTACTGACTTTGCAGAAATTTGGAATGGTCGCTTGGCAATGTTAGGTTTTGTCATCGGTATCGCAACTGAATTGTTGACAGGTCAAGGTATTCTTTCCCAACTTGGCTTAATGTAATTAATTCTGATTTCTTAAGAACTTTTCTGTTGTATTTACAAGAATTTAACTACACTAATTAGAGGTTAGTCATCATGGAAACTCAAGATCAAAAAGTAGGTTTTACCAAATTTGCAGAGACTTGGAATGGTCGCTTGGCGATGTTAGGTTTTGTGATTGGTGTTGCTACTGAATACCTCACAGGTCAAAGTATTCTTTCTCAAATTGGTTTGATGTAATTAAGTTAGCTGCGGTTCAGTTAAATTTGAACACTGGAACATCAGCTTTGAAATACTAATTTTTAATAATATAAAAGGGGTTGAAAATCTCAACCCCTTTTTCAGTAGAACTTTGAAATATTTAACTTAATGCGCGATTGAAGTTTTTAACTCTTCTCCAGAGTCAGGAGATTTTAAACTACTTTCTGGTAATTCCAGCTCTTTAACCGGGTTACGAGCTTCTATTAAACTGATAGCTCGACTCACACTTTCTGGTAAAATCACTACTAAACTACCAGTAGAGGCGCGGTCTAAAGCAGTATTAATGGCGCTTGTCTCATCTAAAATTGATTCATAACTAGCTTTTGACTCAGCATCTTTGGCTTTATTTAAAAACTGCTCAACACCCTGAAAAATCAAATCAGCAGCATTTCCTCTTGTTCTTCCCCTAGTATCATCATCTTCTTTGATAATAATCTCATCAAAAATATCTGCTGCTAATTCTCCAAGAGAAACAAAATCTTCATCACGGCGATCGCCTGGTCCGCCAACTACACCAATCCGTTTACCAGGCCAATTTCTGACAAATCCGCCTAATGCTTCATAACTAGCAGGATTATGAGCATAATCCACCAAAGCATGATAATTACCCATATTAAACATATTCATCCGGCCTGGAGTTTGATCCACCGAAGCAACAAAGGTTGACAAACCTTCCCGAATATGCTCTATTTTTACCCCTTGGGTAAAGACGGCCAAACAAGCTGCGAGGGCATTAGCAATCATAAATGGAGCTTTACCAGCCATTGTAATTGGGACATTAACTGCTTTTTCAATTCTTAAAGTCCAATCTCCTTTCAAAATTGAAATATAGCCATTCTCATAAATTGCTGCTAGTCCCCCTGCTTCTGTATGTTTAACTAACAGTTCGTTATTTGGATCCATTGAGAAATAAGCAACTTGACCTTTGACTTTCTCTGCCATTGCTGCTACAAGAGGATCGTCAGCATTCAAAATTGCATATCCTTTGGGCATTACTGACTCAGCTACTACACTTTTCAGTTGGGCTAATTGTTCTACTGTGTCTATATCTCCAATACCCAAGTGATCGGCAGCTACGTTTAAAACAATTCCTACCTCACAAACTGAAAAGCCTAACCCAGAGCGCAAAATACCCCCCCGTGCTGTTTCTAAAACCGCAACTTCTACAGTCGGATCTGAGAGAATTAAATTAGCACTTTGAGGCCCTGTATTATCTCCAGTTTCTGCTAGATATTCACCAATATAAGTACCATCTGTAGTTGTATAACCTACTACTTGACCTGTTTGCTTCATTATGTGCGCTAATAGGCGTGTAGTAGTTGTCTTACCGTTGGTACCAGTGACTGAAAGTATTGGTATTCGCCCATTTTTTGACCCAGGGAATAACATATCCATTACTGCTCCTGCCACATTTCTTGGTAGGCCACGGCTAGGAGCAACGTGCATCCGGAAACCAGGGGCAGCGTTAACTTCTACTATTACTCCGTCTACTTCTCGCAGCGGTTTAGAAATATCTTCCGTAACTACGTCTATACCTGCAATATCTAGACCAATTATCTTAGCAGCTCTAGATAGTAACCACACATTTTCTGGGTGTATTTCATCAGTACGGTCTACTGCTATACCTCCAGTGCTGAGGTTAGCTGTTGCTCTTAAAAAGCAAGTCTCTCCTTTTCTGGGTACTGAATCAATACTATATCCTTGTCTTGCCAGGATAGCGAGGGCCGTTTTATCTACTACTATTCTAGTCAGGACGTTATCATGTCCATCACCTCTTTGAGGATGTTTGTTAGTTTCCTCTATCAGTTCTGCTATTGTTGATTTACCGTCACCTACTACATGAGCTGGCACTCTTTCTGCCACAGCTACAACTTTGCCATTTACTACTAATACTCGGTGGTCTTTGCCTGTATAGTAACGTTCCACAATGACGCTTTTTGTTTTGGAAGCATTACTGGCTAGGTCATAGGCTTCTTCTGCCT
This sequence comes from Trichodesmium sp., assembly GCA_051439685.1. Lineage (GTDB taxonomy): Bacteria > Cyanobacteriota > Cyanobacteriia > Cyanobacteriales > Microcoleaceae > Trichodesmium. Next base: position 2,859 of record JBFRWR010000803.1, on the reverse strand, counting down.
CTTGCCAATTTCTCACATCTATGGTAATGCCACGACCATGATTTCCGTCTAGAGGCTTAATTACAATTGGATAACCTCCAACATCTTCAATTGCATCTTGAAGTTCATCAAAGTACCGAGTAACTGTACCACGAGGTACGGGCACTCCAGCATCTTTGAGAATTTTTTTTGTGCCTTCTTTGTCACAAGCAAGTTCTACACCAAGAACACCTGTTTGATTACTTAGAGTTGCCTGGATTCTTTTTTGATTCACCCCGTACCCAAGCTGAATCATAAACCTAGCTGCTAGCTGAGTCCAGGGAATACCTCTAGCCTCTGCTTCTTTGACTATAGCTTCTGTACTTGGACCTAAAGATGCTTGATTTTTAAATTCCTTTAAGTCTTCTAAATCTTGTTGTAATTCTGTTGCAGGATATGTGCCCGTTTCCACAATACTTTGGCACAGTCTCACTGCCGCTCGTGCAGCATAGCGCCCTGCTGATTCGTTTTGATATTCTATTACTACCTGGAATATTCCTGGAGTGGATGTTTCCCGTGTCCTACCAAAGCCAACTGTCATTCCTGCCAGTTGTTGAAGTTCTAAGGCAACGTGTTCTATCACATGGCCCATTAATGTGCCTTTTTCCACGCGACTGAGGAAACCGCCCTTGACTCCAGGCGAACAATAGTGTTCTACAAGACTTGGTAGTACCTCAGTTAATCCTTGGTAGAAACTAGGAATATCAGATGTATATTTTTCGTAAAGGTCTTCTAAGTCTAGACGCATAACCACCAGTTTATGGCGACGGATGCTCCAGTAGTTTGGACCGCGTAATGTCTGGAGTTTGAGGATTTTCATAGGAGGATTTGAAGGTAATGCTCAGTATCGAATCAGAGAAGAAATGGTAGTTTGATTTTGAATTTCCGCTCAGACCATTGTTAGAGTCGATGGAGGGTATTATCCCTCGCACCTCTCTTTCAGAACCTATCGTGCGACTTTCACCGCAATAGGCTCCTAGATAATCTTAGGCTTGTGACCTTTTGCCCATGTGGATATAATCGTGGCATGACTCATGTACTGCTAAGAGATTCTTAGGTTTCCAATTGTCGTGGTTGCCGTCGATGTGGTGCAATTCTACCTTTTCATTGTTGTCTAGGTAGTGTCCGCAGTGTCCACATTTATAGCCTTGCCGTTTTAACGCTTTTGCTGTGTTACCATCATATAGGCTGGAATTTCTTTGACTCCAGTAGAGTAAGTCACCGTCGTCAGGAGATTTTTCACCTTTAACCATGACGAACTTATTTTCAGAGTAATTTACCGCTGGAAATGCTTGATTTGCGAGTTTTGTGGCTTCGTTTTTACCTTTGTTTTTGTCCTTGAGGAACTTTTCAAAGGTCATATAGCTTAAGTGCCATAGACTAAACCTCGAACCGTCCATCTTGCAGTAGCGGTGGTAATTTCTCCAACCCCTGATAATGGGACTTAGCTTTTTCGCTTTGGTGGCAGTGGCTAATACAGAGTTGTTGACTATAGCTTTAACTTTCTTGCGGAGTTTTTCGTAGTTTTCCTCTGAGGGGGTGCTACGGAACTTCCCGTTTTCTTGCACTTTAAAGTGCCATCCCAAGAAGTCAAAGCCTGCCGTTGCCCGCGTTATCTTCGTCTTAGGAGCTGATATATTCATCCCACGTTTTGCTAGGAACTGCTGTATTCTTTCTAAAATCTTCTCAGCATTATCTTTTGGTTTTAAGAAAAATATCATATCGTCCGCATATCTTACGGATGGGTGGATATCCTCTATACCGTTTAATGCTATGTTGGCTAGTAGTGGTGATACTACACCACCTTGGGGTGTACCTTGTTCTGGAAACTCAGGTGATACCCCTGCCTTTAAGCATCTCCACAACCCCGTTTTTATTTGTTGGGGAGCAATGACATTAGTCATAATTGCCTTGTGGTTAATTCTGTCGAAACATTTTTCAATGTCTAATTCGATTACCCGTTTACTTTTACCTTGGGCTTGACTTCTGAGGTTATCAAAGACGTATTTTTGAGCGTCATGTGTACCTCTTCCGGGTCTAAAACCGTAGCTTCGGGCATGGAAGGTTACTTCGTGGGCGGGTTCTAGGGCATATTTAACAAGACATTGCCATGCCCTATCTGCGATGGTTGGGATTTTTAGTGTTCGGATTTTCCCATTTTTCTTGGGGATTTTAACTTCCCTTAACCCCTCATGTTCCCAGTGGTTCGCTTCTTTTAGCTTTTGAGCTAGGTTAAGCCTTTGTTTGAAATCTAAGGATTTTTGTCCATCGACCCCACAAGTTTTCTTCCCAGAATCAAGCTCAGAGACTTGTCTTACAGCCAGCATCCTTGCAGCATGGGATTTCAGCACCAAACGTTGAAGACTTAATACCTTACGGGTGTCTCCATTCTGCATGGCTTTGTAGATTCGTTTTTGGAGGCGGAACAGATTTTTCTGGAATTTCTTCCAGTTTTGGTTGCTCCAGACTTCACTATGATTGCTCATGTGTCTAAGCTTACTCTCTTACTAGATTTATCTACGCTGATTACCCTGCAAGCAATTTGCGCTTGCATCCTACCCGCTGGAGAGGTTTCCGTGCTTTCCCACCTACTCTATATTTCGACCTTTCTAGAGACTCTCTCAGCGTTTTTCCTCGTTCCGATTTACAGATTATTATGACGGTTTAGGGCTGTCCAATTCGCCTGCACGATACCCAGGGATGCGTCTAACGAATTCAATTTGACGCGGGAATGCTCGTGCGCGGTCAGGAGATTTTGGGGGTGTCTCCTAGCCGATTAATGAGACGCTTTTTCAGGACATTCCGTAATGTGCCCATGCCGTCTCCCCATTACCCCCAGTG
>JBFRWR010000802.1:0-3133 GCA_051439685.1 Trichodesmium sp. | reverse complement strand
TCGTATCCGCGACGAGTTTTAATTTTAATAATCCATTCAAAAAACCTTTTGTCGTAGATTGTTCCCTCAAAATTGTGGCGATCGCTAAATTGATAACCGAGAATTTCAAACCATTCTCTCATCTGTTGGGATAGGGGAAATTTTTGGCGATCTTTATATCGTTTAATTGCTGCCTCCACAACCCCTCGAAAATTAGTCCTGGAGACTGGTGCCTCAAATAACTTTGCTAGTATTTTCCATAATTTACCAGCTTCCACTCTGAGATTTCCCTCGCTATAATTTATTCGCGCTGCAATTTCCCGATACCTTTGACCTTCCCAACACAAGCAAAAAATACTTTTTTGTAAGTCGCTCAAAGTTTTTCCTTCTTGATTTCGATATTTGTCATTGACAAATTCAAAAGCGATTTCTGGAGTCATAATCTAATCTATTTATAATATTTTTTAAGTTTAAAATACTATTATATCCTTTGAGAAAATCAAATTCAACCTATTTCTCAAACTCCTAACTTTTTATAACTTTTTGATAATCCTGTTTTTTTTTGAAATTCAATTAACAGTTATAACAAAAACTAACTTTTTTGTCTAACAGTTTATAACCATTTAAGAATAGGAAAAAGCTATCCTATGAATATCGAGTGAATTTAAAATCAAAAAATCCCTCGTATTCTTTCTTTAGTTAACTAAGAAATAAAATCTATTTTCAGCCGACAAAACTATTTTCTCGTCTAATTTAGACATCAGAAAACACACTATAGGGTTAGTTAGAATGTTAGCACAAAAATCCCAAAACTCTCAGATCGATCCTCAGTCTGCAATTATGAATCAATGTACAATTGGAACAGAAAAATATCATCAGAGTTGCAGACTACAGTGGGATAATTTACAAGCTTTATGTGAGGGAAAGATTTCTCTACTTCGTATACCTGAATTTTATCCCAAAAACCTGTGTGAATATTACGCACAAAAAGTAATAGAAGATGATCGATTAAGTTCTTACCGACATTTAGGAGCAGAAAAAATTTATCGTACTGGTTTATCTTACTTTGAAACTTATGAAAATCCAGAGCTTCATCAACAATACTATCAACAGGCATTGGCTAATATTCGCAAGTCAAGAAACTTGTTTTCGCCTCACTTAAATCCGATCGATAAACTACGGTTAGAATTAGAGGAAGTATCTCCTAGTGGTGCTAATCTAGAAAATATTGAAGGGAAAACGATGAATGTTGGTTTATCACGAGTTATTAGAAACAATACTGAAATACTTCCTCATCTAGATGTTTTGGAATGGGATGCTCCTAACTGTGCGCGTGCTGGCGAACTGAAAACTCAATTAGCAGCTAATATTTTTCTCCAAACTTCTCAAGGAGGAAAGCTAGAAGTTTGGTGTAGAAAACTTTCAAAAGAAGATTATTATTTGCTAGCTGTCCCAGGAAGTTATGGAGTAGATCGCCAATTTTTAGGAACTCCTGATGTAACTATTAAACCAGAAGTAGGCGATTTGATTTTGTTTGACTCTACCCATGTTCATGCTGTCACGTTAGTCACAACCGGGGCACGAGTAAGCATTTCTTGTTTTATTGGTTATCGTAGTCCTAGCCAACCCTTATCCTATTGGAGTTAAATCATTCTCTTTGTAGCTATGCTACTACTTACCTTTTACCTCAAATATTTAACTAAATCTTTTTCAGGAATTAAACAATGACAACTAAAAAACTCTACCTAGCTTGCTTTTCTCAAATGAAAGGAAAAACAAAAATTACTCATATCCAAGACTGTGAAAAACCTTTTATACAACTTGAAGATACTTGGTTTCATCCTCAAGGTGGTGGACAAAAAGCCGACAAGGGAGTAATTAATGATGTTTCTGTTTTTCATGTTGCTCATAATGATGGTGCAGTCAATCATTATGTTGAAACTATTGAATCATTTAAAGTTGGACAAGAAGTAGATATTGTTGTTGATGAAGAATGGCGACTCCTCAACGGAAAGTATCATCTTGCCGGGCACTTAATAGCAGCATTATTGGAGAACATTTTTCCAGGCATTCAAGCCATTGGTGGCCAACACTGGCCTGGTGAAGCTAGAATTGAATTAACGGGAAATCTCCCTGAGATCAATCAAGTTCAAGAACTACTTCCAAATGCCTTAGCCAAAGCAATAAATGCTGATTTGCCCGTATGTATATGTGGCGATCCTTTTTCTAACCGTTCTATTGCTATTGGTGAATTTCCTGCTGTACCTTGCGGTGGAACTCATCCTGAAAATTTGGGAATCTTGGGTAAGGTTGATATTACAAAGGTGAAAACAAAAAAGGGAAACTTACGAGTTAGTTACCAACTATAGCTTAATAACTATTGATAAATAGGAATGCTCATCTAACTTCACTTCTAAATAAGGTGAAGTTGGAGGGCATTACTTAGCAAAATTGAGTAATTGAGAAAATTAATTTGTGTTATCCTTCTAATTTTACTTTCAATCAGCAGTTTTCATTTCAGTAGACTACAGTAGGGGCGAATCGCGTTTGCGCAGCATTCCGCAGGAATTCGCCCCTACAGATGGTGTATGATTGGATATTTTGCGTAATTCCTGGAAATATAAATCCGTCTACCAACTTGCACACACCCCTAAAATCTAAATGTAACACCAATGTAAGGACCGTGTTGAAACTGATCTAAACCAAACTCATCATCACTGGTTTTATAGTCGATGCTATAAAGTTCATATCCTAACTTGAGAGAGGTGTCACCAGAAAACACCCAGTCGAAACCAGTTAATATTCGCCAAGTCGTCGATAGATCCTCAATGCCAAACCCCGAAATACTACCTCTAGTACCTATACCAAACTTCGGTGAAATTTGATAGCCAAAGCGGGCACTTAGTAATGGCTCAACCCAGGTTTCATCTTGACCCAAATTTCTCTCAAGACTCACAGTACGCAACGGCCCGGAACGTTCTGTCTTCAAGTCTGCTCTTTGTTCTAAATACTGAAGTCGCACCCCTGCAATAATATCGAAGAACCCATCTGGAAGACCTGCTTGACTCACTTTATCATTATCATCACCATCGGAAATTTCTGTTCGGTAGGCAAATGCTAAATCAAAAACTGCCTGGTCATACTCTACATCGAC
>JBFRWR010000801.1:0-8236 GCA_051439685.1 Trichodesmium sp. | reverse complement strand
GCAAGACAATAATTTTGCCACAGATGCACAGATCAGAAAATTTGCATTCTGTGAAGCTCCCGAAAAAAATCAGCAAGGAATTTACCCTTGCCAGCCGAAATTTTTTCTGATACAATTTATTTAGTGGGAGTCGTTCGCCCCTACGCATGACTTTTTATTCAACTTAGCAAAAACAAGCCACAAACAAATAAGTCATATCCAAACTTTAAACCTTCCCTCTTGAATCTCTGTATTTTTTTCCAATCATTCCTTAACTTTAGCGATCGCCTAATTCAAAGAATCCTGAAAACTTCAACATTACCTAAATCCCAAAAAACTGTGAAAGAAGTCAAGGTAAGACAAGGATTTTGCTACAGATGCACAGATCAGAATATTTGCATTCTGTGAAGCTCCCAGAAAAAAATCAGCAAGGAATTTACCCTTGCCAGCAGAAAAAATTTCTGATACAATTTATTTAGTGGGATTCGTTCGCCCCTACGCATGACTTTTTATTCAATGCAGGAAAAACAAGCCACAAACAAATAAGTCATATCCAAACTTTAAACCTTCCCTCTTGAATCTCTGTATTTTTTTCCAATCATTCCTTAACTTTATCGATCGCCTAATTCAATATAATTCTAACAACTTCAGCATTACCGAAATCCCAAACAACGGTGAAAGAAGTCAAGGTAAGACAAGGATTTTGCTACAGATGCACAGATCAGAATATTTGCATTCTGTGAAGCTCCCAGAAAAAAAATCAGCAAGGAATTTACCCTTGCCAGCAGAAAAAATTTCTGATACAATTTATTTAGTGGGAGTCGTTCGCCCTTACACATGACTTTTTATTCAACCAAGGAAAAGTGACCAAACAAGGATTCAGCAGTTAAGCGATCGCTCAAATTCAGGTCAGAAGCAAAATATTCCTGATATCGGTAATTAATAATTGTTAATTGCTGAATATACAGCTTTATCTAGTCTGGGAAATTTTGCTAAAATAAGTTTGAAAAACTTGCTTGGCAACAGGAGCAGCAGCAACAGAACCAAAACCACCATTCTCAACAATCACAGCGATCGCGATTTTCGACTGTTCCGCTGGCCCAAAACCCACATATAAAGAATGAGACCTTTGTCCAATTAGTTCTGATGTACCAGTTTTTCCTCCTGTCAGCGGAATAGTACCATCATTAAGAGAACGTCCCGTCCCATAATCAACTACATCAATCATGCCTTCCTTAATCATATTGACATATTCCGGTTTCAAACCAGTCGGGATAGGTTTCATCTCAGGAGAATTAGTTAGAGCTGCAAACAAATGAGGCTTAATCTGTTTTCCACCATTAGCGATCGCCGCAGTTGCTGCTGCCAATTCTAAAGGTGTGGTCAAAACTAGACCTTGACCAATTGCCATAGTCACTGTATCACCCAAGTACCAAGCATCATTATAAATTTGCCGTTTATCCTCTTCAGTAGGAATCAGACCATTATATGTAACAGGGATACCCAGAAGGTGTAAATTTTTCCCTCCCAAACCAAGTTTATATGACCATTTAGCTATTTGTTTGTGACCAATAGCCATACCTATCCGATAAAAAAAGGTATTACTGCTATAAGCTAATGCCGTCCTAAAACCAATAGCACCGAATCCCCCACTATATTCATTAAAAGTAATACCACCAACATAAATAGAGTCAGAAGTGTGAATAATTGAGTAAGGAGAAAACTTACCAGAACCCATCGCAGCAGCAGAAGTGACCATTTTAAATGTACTACCAGGAGGATAACCTTGGATAGCTCGATTGACAAATGACTGCTCTTGACTATGAAGACTTCGCCATTCTGCTTCAGGCATAGGTTTTGTAAAGACATTGGGGTTAAATCTGGGATAACTTGCCATGACTAGAATTTCCCCTGTATCAACATCTAGAGCAACTACAGCTCCTTTGCGGAAACCAAGAGCTTTTTCTGCTGTTTTCTGAAGAGCTAGATCGAGAGTTAACTTAATGGTTTCTCCACCTTGAGGTTCTTCTTCTGCAAAAACACCTATTTCCCGATGTTGGGCATTAACTTCGATCAGACGTTTACCCCATTTTCCTCCTAGCACATCATTAGCACTAGCTTCAACTCCCATTTTTCCGACCATCATTCTTAGCTGGTATTCTGGGTTAGCTGCTAATTCTGCTGGTGTAACTTCCCCAAGGTATCCAATCACATGGGAAGCTAATTGTCCATGAGGGTAATAACGGGTTGATTCTGCTCTTACTTCTACACCAGGAAATTCTCTAGTCCTTTCTTGTAAAGTAACAAAAGTATCACGGTTAACCTGATAGCCAATATGTATATCCCTTTCTCCTGAATTAATAGCCTGCTCTACTTTTTCCAAAATTTTATCGGCTGGTATATTGAGCAGGGGGCTAAGTTTTGCTGCAGTAATTTTCCATTGTTCTTTGGGTTGTTCTTTCGGCCATAAATATATAGAACGTGTGAGACGATTGGACGCTAAGAGTTCTCCATTACGGTCTAAGATTAGTCCTCGATTAGAGGGAACTGGAATGGGGCGAATCCGATTTTTTTCTGCTCGTTCTCTATTCTGTTGACCTTGAATTAATTGTAATTGGGCTAAACGACTTACTTGTAGACCTATAACAGTAGTCGTCAATAACATGATCACAATTGCTGGGTAGATTGAGCGTGACTGATTTTCCTTTTGTAAAAGGTAATTGTTTTCTATTTTTCGGAATCCAAAAGAAAAAGAAAATTCGCGCACCATGGTTTCTAAATAATCTAAATAAGATTGTATAATTAAAGTTTTTATTTATTAGGAGAATAATAGTAATCTGAGTAGTAATTACTCAGAAGAAATATTTTACTTCTTACCTAGAATTAGCTAACATACAATAAATTATTATTCAACTTTTGACAAGTATTCAGCTCTAAGTTTTCCAAGTTCCTACATAATCCTATACCAAAAGCTGGAGAACTTATTTACAAAGTCAATACAGCACTTCTCGCTGCCCGTCAAATTTTGAAATACATTTAGCAGGCAAGATGTCCCTGCTACGAGAGTTTTACTATTCCCTTCTTTGATCTAATTTGTCCGAAATCTACTGTATTAAGAGTCTGAATTTTTTGCTATACTTTAGCTAATAAAGTTAGATTTTCATCAAAACAATATCTCTGAAAATTAGAGAAAATAAAAATAAGATTTTTGCCACGAATAAAATAGGATTGCTATATATCAGGGAAAAAACTATAAAAAAGCCCCGATATTTACGGAAAAATCAAGGTATAAAGACTGATATTTGAGGATAAAAAAGAAAAAAAATATTACTTAATCTTGTTGGTGAGCAGAATAGGTAATCCTTAATTCTTAATACTTAATTCTTTTCCCATACTCCCTGCACCCTCTTTTTTGGAGATGTTTATATAGAGCCAAAATGGATTCTATAGATATCTCCAGAAAATAAATTTACCCATTATTTAACATAAACTAAAGTTTTAAAATCAACTATTTATTCCAAATCATTTTTAATATTCTTAGCCTAAACATCTGTTCCCTCTTTCCTATTTCCTGCTATAGCAATCCTAAATTGTTCGTAACAAGTTTTATACAAGTTTTATAATAGCTAAAAATAGCTGAAAACCTTGAAAATTATGACTCCAGACTTCTGACTCCTAACTACTCCCAAAATACTGCAACCGATTAGAGGATTCCTATATTTGAAAAAGTCTAATAAAAATAGTCTTTTAAGAGATCAAAACTTAACCATTCAGCTATTAGCGGTTAGCCCTGACTACGGAATGCTGCGAAACAACTTTTTAATGAACGATGTAATTCGATAGACTATTAAGGTTAACTGATGGATTTTTACCCATACTTTTAATTCTATGAAATATGTAAATTGCTTTTTCCCCTCTTAAAGGTAATAAAGCTGATAACGCAGTTACGACCATAGGAGGCTAGCTGAACACTGAAATACTTACATAAAAACTTACATCTATAAATTTAAGTTTAGTATTGTTTTGACCTAAAAAAGTTATTAAAACTTTAATTATACCATGAGTTTTTGTTATTTCTCCGAGTAACCTAATAAAATTAATCTCTTCTGCATTTAAACGACTTATCATTGTGTGCCTTGTTTCAGGGAAAACCCTATATTAATTCTGACCTCTGACTTCTAACTTCTAACTTGCTAATACCCATTTTAAATGCGTATTAGCTTAATCCCCTAAACACCAAGAAACAACTAATAACACAATTGAGAGAAATAACCATCGAGGAATATTTAACCATTGAATTAAGTCCATTGGTTCTAAAACCAAGACACTCGTCAATAACCAACTTAAAATCAAGATTATGGTTATTAAGAATAAAGACATAATATTTTGATGTAAATTTTAACAACGAAATTTGATTCACATTTGAGTATAATGTGAAATGACCTGCTGAACCAAAAATAGTAAATTCTTGTGTTTAAGACCCTTTTAGCTGACTTCCGAATTATATTTGATAGAGACCCCGCAGCTCGCAACTGGCTGGAAGTTCTTACCTGCTACCCTGGTCTTCAGGCTCTAGTATTTCATCGCTTTGCCCATAGTTTATACCGCCTGAGACTTCCTTTCTTACCTCGGTTTATCTCCCATATAGGCCGTTTTTTAACTGGCATTGAAATTCACCCAGGAGCTGTTATTGGTCAAGGTGTATTTATTGACCATGGTATGGGTGTTGTCATTGGAGAGACCGCCATATTAGGAAACTATTGTTTAATTTACCAGGGAGTAACTCTTGGTGGTACTGGTAAAGAGACGGGCAAAAGACATCCTACTTTGGGTGAAAATGTAGTTATTGGTGGAGGTGCTAAGGTTCTCGGTAATCTTAATATTGGAGATAATGTTCGGATCGGAGCAGGTTCTGTAGTCCTGCGAGATGTTCCTGCTAATTGTACTGTTGTGGGTGTCCCAGGTAGAGTTGTATATAAATCTGGAGTTAAGGTTAATCCTCTAGAACATGGTAGTTTACCTGATTCAGAAGCTACAGTTATTCGTGCTTTGGTCGATCGAATTGATTCTCTTGAGCAACAACTGGAAAGTTTACAAGGTCAATTATCACAGTCTCTTTTAGTTCACTCGGAGCCAAAATCTGCTGTCGCTAATTCTAGCGATAGTCTCGAAGGCAGAGTTATTCAAGATTTCTTTGATGGCTCAGGAGTCTAAGGATTTATAGCTTGAATAGACCAATGTTGATGATTGTCTTTTTGGTAAAACCAGCGATTTTGTGGCTCCCCTCGTAATTCTAAAAGGTCAACTTTTGTTGGGTCTAGTAATAATAGACAAAAGTTGGATAGAGGATTTTCTAAGTTTGGTGGTGGCAATTCAAAGCCACTAACTTCTATTCTCTTGTCTCCAGGATTAGGCCAGGTAAACTGTTGTCTAGCATTATCGGAAATTTCTTGCCATGTGGTTTGTCTGGCTTGAGCAATTTTGGGGTGAGGATGATTAGCTTGAATTATGGTAAGTTTCCCTGTGAGGCGAAATTGTTCTCTGGTTTTGGGAAAATACCAACAAATCTCACCCCAAGGTGTTTTTTCTATTTCTTCTACTTTTTGACTACGACTATCGGTGATGAATTTTAGTTGATTGGTATTTTCGACAAAACCTCGGAATACAATAGTCCGATTAGCTGGTTTGCCTTCGTCCGTTACTGTAGCTAGTTGAAGGTAACGACTGTAGACTAAGCTTCGGTTTCGGTGTAATGATTTGGCTAGGAGCGATCGCCAAGGTGCTAGTTCTTCTGACTCGACTTGGTTAATTTCCATTGTTTAGGGTTTTGTATTTGTCTGTTAAGTTTTAGACGGAATTTTCCTCGACATTCATGGACAACTGTGGACAAAATGTATAGGTATAACCGTCTTTTTTATGTACAACTTTTAATTTGTTCGCATGAACATTTTTGGCTTTCTGTCCTGGCACTGTGAAGTTAAAACTATTTGATTTTGAGCGAGGATTAACTCTACCTACAACTCCAGTTTCAATATTCAAAGCTAAGTCTCCACTATTCCAACCTTTGATTGGTTTGAGTGGGTTATACCTTATGGGGTATCCATATTTATTCACCGCTGCTTTCTGTCTGCCTCCTTGTCCTTTACAAATAGCAGCTAAAGCTTGAGTAGTTTGAAAATTTAACTGATTCACTTCACCTACACACGCAGCGTCTATGCAGTGTGATTTTGGTAATTTTTGTTTTCTGCGGTTAAATTTTGTTTGTCCTCCGCTAGATGTGATTACCCTCAACCCAGTAGTTTTTAAGATATTGAACAATTTCCAGCGACAAGAATTAACCGAGTAGTGCATCTTTTAAAGGTAATCTGGCTTGGGTTTGTATTCGCTTTAATAATTCTGGTTTTCCAGATAAAAATTCCTTAACATCTTGGTTACTCTTAAGTTGATTGCATTTATTACAGGCCACAGTTAAGTTAGATACTCGGTCTGAGCCTCCTTTCGACTTGGGGTGAATATGTTCTATTTCTAGTGGTGTATTAGTTTTGCCACAATAAGCACATTGACGACCCCATTTTTCTAACAAATATTCTCTCAACTCGTATCCCGCTAGTTCCCCTTGCTGATATTGATATCCTGTGATTTCTGGATTCTGTATTAATTGAGTATCAAAGCGAACCAGTTCCATTGAGATTGATTTTACAGGACAAAACTTAATTAATCGTTTAACCCAAGTCATAATAGTTTCAACTCTGTGCATAACAGAGGGTGCTAACCAACCTTTAGGCTTCTTTTTGTTCGGGTTACCTGGTTTACGGTATCTAAGATTCTTTGTCCTTCTCGCCCTCCTTCTCTGAGAACGCTTTTGCAGTTTTTCGGAAATTAAGGAACCTCGGTGTTGAATTTCCAACATCCATATCACCTTAAAGCCATCTAATAAAGCTATTCCGGTAAATTTTGAGCCTGGATCAATCTTCAGAATTAAAGATTTTTCTACAGGTTCAACAGCAATTTCAAGAATCAAAGTAAATGGAAAGCGTCGCCAGACAGCAGCTTTCCCAGAATTGAGCAACCTACGAGCCACGGAAGGCTTGCAAGGTTGTAATGGTTTTTTGTTTGTATCTACGACAAAAACGTAATTAGTGTTAGACATTGTGGTGTCTAGTCCTTTTCAGTAAAGTGTTCCTCGATTATGTTGGCCAGGCTTGTTGATGCCCTAAACACTATCGGTACAAAACCTACTTCCGATTGGCGCTATTAACCGCTGTCCTTAATTTAGAGCGACCAGCACATAAGCTGGAGTTCACTTACGGTGGTCTTGACTTAGCCAACGTAGTCAGTTAAGACTTAATCTGCAACCTTTGAGAGACAATTCCTAAAAATGTCTAGGATTGGCTAGGTTTTTCCAAGGTGTAGTATTTTGATTCCTTCTGATCTAATATTATGTGCTGCATTTCCATCACGGTCATCTTTAGTCCCAGAATGCAGACAAGTCCACTCTCTTACCTCTAGTAGCCTTTCATCAACCCGATCAAAACAATTAGAGCAGATTTGAGAACTAGGAAACCATCTATCAATTTCTACTAATTTACCGAAAAGATGGGTCTAAAGCCTCGCCCTTCTAGGGCGACTTTCCTACATAAATATTTTTATCTCAACGTTAGTTGAAGACCCGCGCTCTCCCGAAGGGGAGCGTCGGGATGAAAACTAATCAATCTTGCGGTTTTACAGATAAGTATGTTACCATATAAATATTACTCAACCAAAAACCAAGGTTGAGGCTACTATTGGTTTTCAAGTCCCGTCGCCCTTGGGCACTGGTCTATTGTTTATCGGACACAGAGGAAGCGTTAGACTGGCATCGCCAGCATGTAGTGAGGTGTCAACCCACCCTGAGTCATTTGGTAGCGCGAAGGTCTGTTTGAATGATGGATGGGAATCCCGCGCTGCAGAGCAGAGCAGCGTCGGGAGGATGTCAAGATAATTAGTTTAAGCTAAAAACCTTAAAAATTCTGTACGTCGCCAATCCGACGGCTCCCCTACCTGACTCCTGACTCCTGACTCCTAAGTGCCACCAAAATCTTACCGCTTTTAGGGAACAGCTCCAGAAGGCGGGAGTTTCAGTTTTTTTATCTACTTTTTAATTACCCGCAACATAAGGGCAGATTGCTATAAATATACTGAGGCATTTTTGTGGAATAGGATTTCTCCGAAAATAAATCAAAATGAGGATAGTTTTTTCTACTTAAAAAAATCTTTA
>JBFRWR010000800.1:0-17079 GCA_051439685.1 Trichodesmium sp. | reverse complement strand
CAATAGGACGACTAATACTAACTAATATAGGTTTAACTTGGGCAAAAGTAGATTTAACTTTTTTAACGTCATTAGTAGAAATAGGTTTTGCTTCACCATCTGGAACTTCCGCTTCAACCAAAATCCCATCTTCTAGTTTAATTAGTTTGGTGGCCATGTACGTTGATTCCTAAATTTAACTGCTATTATAATTTAAACATATTCTAGTAATTTACTCTATAGCAGTCTTTGTTTTGTGTGGTTCTATAGACTGTAAATAAAGAGTTATATCATGTCCGTTTAATTAGTGATAAAAAAACTTTCTCTTCTGTCTTATTCTTTACCTTGTTTCTGTTCCCTGTTCCCTGTTCCCGTTTATTTGTAACTGTTCAACCGGAAATGATATTACAGATTACAGCGGTTTTCACTTCAGTAAACCACAGTAGGGACGTTGCATGCAACGTCCCTACTAGATTTTGGTTATGACGTGAGGTCATACATTTGAAAAGCGCTGTAAAGTTGTTGTATGGTTAATTCAGTCATTTTTCCACCAACAGGGGCGAAGTGGTGCTAGTGCAGGATGGCGGAAATATGTTACCAGTCACAAAATGTTCAAAGCTTTACCAATCAAAACTTCTAACTTCTGTAGGGGCGATTTCCTACGGAATGCTTTGCAAATGCGAATCGCCCCTACTGACTTCTGACTTCCGCGTAGCGGTACTAGCGACTACTGGCTAAACTTTCTCTACAACAATATTCCGGCAATACAAGCAGTCATAAAACAGGCGATCGAACCACCTATCATTGCTCGAACTCCTAATTTAGCTAGATCGTGCTGTCGTGATGGTGCTATTGCACTTATTCCCCCAATTTGTACAGCAATGGAACCAATATTAGAAAACCCACATAAAGCATAAGTGGCAATAATTTGCGAGCGCTCGGAAATAACATTTACTGTTTCGCCTTTTTCAGCATTTTCAATGAGTGTCTTTAAATCTAAATAAGCAATAAATTCATTTAAAATTGTTTTCTTTCCCAATAAAACTCCCACTTGACTACAGTCTACCCAAGGTACTCCCATCAGCCAAGCAACCGGAGCAAATAATAAGGAAAAAATCCATTCCAAGGATAATTGAGGCAACCCGACACCAGCACCTATCCATCCCAACAGTCCATTTACCATTGCCACTAAACCTAAAAATGCAATCAACATTGCTGCCACATTAGCTGCTAATTTTACTCCTTCTTTAGCACCAGTTGTTGCTGCATCAATAACATTTGCATAAGTCTGCTTCACATCTACTTTAACTGTTCCCGCAGTTGGAGATTCTTCTGTTTCTGGCAACAATATTTTAGATATTGCCAACGCTGCGGGTGCCGACATTACAGAGGCTGCGATTAAATGTTCGGCTGGAACTCCAAAGGAAATATAAGCTGCTAATACTCCTCCTGCAACTGTGGCAAAACCACCTGTCATTACCGCGTGTAATTCTGAGTTAGTCATGGTTTTGACATAAGGTTTAATCATCAATGGTGCTTCTGTCGAGCCGACAAAAATATTAGCGGAACAAGCAAGAGATTCGGCACCGGAAGTTTTCATAGTTTTGAGCATTATCCATGCAAATCCTTTGACTACTTGTTGTAAAATTTTATAGTGATACAAGATAGTAATTAACGAAGAGAAAAAGATAATTGTTGGTAGTATTTGAAAGGCAACAAAATGATCGGTATAGTTTTCTCCAAATACAAATTTTGCTCCAGCATCAGAAAATTTGAGTAACTGACTGACTATATCTGCCAGAAATTTAAAGATTGCTAAACCTGTTTTGCTTTTTAAGATTAGCAATGCAAATAATAGTTGTAAACCTATTCCCCAGAAAACAGGTTGCCACTTAATTTCGTTTCTTTGGGCAGATAATAGAGTAGCTAAACCCACAAAAACTATTAATCCTAGTGCTGATATTAATCTTTCCACAATCTTTATTTATTTCCTCTTTTACATTGTTGATAAACTAAATTTTCAATCATGCTGAAACTTAAATATATAGCAATTATATTTGAGCCGTATACAAAATTTTAATCCTTTTTAGGGAATAGGGAATAGGGAACAGGCAAGAGTTTCATTTTTTTTAATTGACTTTTTGACTTTTCACAAATGATTGAGGATTACTATATTGTTTTTAATTAATCATATTTTTGATTGGGTTTGATGACCAAACCCCTACAGTTTTTTCACAAATGATTGAGGATTGCTATATTGTTTGGAATTAATCATATTTTTGATTGGATTTTGGAGACCAAACCCCTACAGTTTTTTGGCAAATGATGGAGGATTGCTATATTGTTTTTAATTAATCATATTTTTGATTGGATTTTGGAGACCAAACCCCTACAGTTTTTTGGCATCAATTAAATTATTTAGCATTAATATATTTGGAAATTACTGTAAATCTACAAATCACCATCAACAACTGTGTTTTAGACAAAATAAATTATATTTTTAGGAAGACAATAAATTCACTTTATTCTTAATCTAAATAAAATAGGTAACGGGGAACAAGGAACGGTTAACAGGCAAGAGTTTCAGTATTGAGATGCACCCAAAAGATAACTGTACTCCACAAGCTTAAAAAACGCTATAATAAAGTTTTATTTAGACTTAATATCCATTTGCAAAACTCATCTAAAAAAAACTACCATGACTCATAAATTAAGTCAACTACAAAATTTATTAGCAGCAAAAAATTGGCAAGAAGCAGATCGAGAAACTAGAAAATTAATGTTAGGAATAGCAGGTGCAGATCAAAGAGATGATCTGCTCCTAACTAAACAAGATATTCAAAAATTTCCCTGTAATGCTTTAATGAAAATTGATAAATTATGGCTTCATTACAGTCAAAAACGTTTTGGGTTTAGTATTATCAAATATATTTATCAACAAGAACAAAGAAACTATCACCTATTAGCAGAAAAAGTCGGATGGCGCAAAGGCGATCGTTGGTTAAACTATGAAGATTTGATTTTTGATATTACTGCTCCGGTTGGACATCTACCTATAACTTGGTTAGTACCTACTACTTTCTGGATGTATTGGCAAACCCGTTTTGCTCGTGTAGGTTGGGAGTTACTTTTATCTCGTTTTCATATTTGTCAAACTTTAAGGAGTAGGGATAATTAATAATTGATAATGGATAATTAATAATGGATAATGGATAATTGATAATTGATAAGTAAGCATTCAGCTATTAGCTGTCAGCTAGCCTTCTATCGGAGGAACTGCGTTATCAGCTTTCAGCAATAATATCTCGCCTTTAAAATCAATATACAGCTAACTTTTAGACTTTTTTTGTAGTAAGTTTAATTCTGGTTTAATAATATCCCTGAAGAAAATGGTGGAAATAAAGCTTTTATTCCATATCAATAGCAATAGCTGATTGCTGATTGCTGACGGCTGAATACTTACATTGATAATTACTTCTCCCTCAAAAGAAGAGGATTTAATAAAAGGAAATTTTTTTCTTGTTTCTCCTGTAAAGCTTAATTATTCGGTAATCTTAAAAATTATTCCGTAATATTAAATCTGGTTGAATACTTATGATATAGCAAGGGTAGTAGGGAGCGTGGGAAAAAATGTATATTCTCACCATTTATATGCAGGATTAACCCGGATTCTATAGAAAACAAATAAGTTGAGTTAACCAATTAAATAATTTATTTTTTTCAGAATTTTTTCTGTTAATCTTCAAGCAGTTTTCAGCTAAATGAACCACATAAAAAAAAGGATAACTCTGTAGGGATTTTCCGTGAAACTCTGTGGTCTAATCAAATAAAAATTGCTGTAAATTATACTTCACTAACCCTCGAAATTTATCTCAATTTTCTCAAACTTTAAATAACTCTTTTCCCACAATTCTTTTTTTTACTGCTCACATTTATTACTCAAAATCAATTGTTTTGAATAGCAATTTTTAGTATAAAATTCCATTAAAAATAGTACATCCGTTCAAATTATTAAGAGATTTTTTATTCGTAAAAATCAGCAAAATATTGCTATAATAAAAAGTTGAATATTTTTGATTTATAGCACTACGTTAATAGGTTAGGACATTTATAAATCCTGGAACCCTTTAACAGTCTACTGTTCCCTATTCCCTATTCCCTAGCGCTATATCTAAACTAATTAAAATTAACTATGACTTTACCTATTGTAGCTATTATTGGCAGGCCCAATGTGGGCAAGTCCACAATTGTGAATCGCTTGGCCGAAAGTCAAGATGCCATTGTCCATGACCAACCAGGGATAACACGCGATCGCACTTACCGTAACGCATATTGGCGAGACCGAGAGTTTCAGGTTGTAGACACAGGAGGCTTAATATTTGATGATAATACGGAATTTTTGCCTCTGATTCGGGAACAAGCTATGGCCGCCCTAGCAGAAGCAAGTGCCGCTATTTTTGTAGTAGATGGACAAACTGGGATTACAGGAGGAGACGAAGAAATAGCGAATTGGCTACGTCAACAGTCAGTTCCTGTCCTTCTAGCTGTGAATAAATGTGAATCTCTAACAGAAGGATTAACTCAAGCTGCCATGTTTTGGGAATTAGGTTTAGGAGAACCTTATCCAATTTCTGGTATTCATGGCAATGGTACCGGAGAATTATTAGATGATTTAATTAATCATTTACCAACCGTAGCAGAAATTCCTGAAACAAATGAAATTAGAGTAGCAATTGTTGGTCGTCCAAATGTTGGAAAATCTAGTTTATTAAACGCATTTATTGGCGAAAAAAGAGCAATTGTTAGTCCTATTTCTGGTACGACAAGAGATGCTATTGATACGGTAGTAGAAAGAGATGGAAAAACTTATCGTTTGATTGATACTGCTGGTATTAGGAAAAAGAAAAATGTGGAATATGGTGCAGAATTTTTTGGCATTAATCGAGCTTTTAAAGCAATTCGTCGTGCTGAAGTTATTCTGTTTGTAATTGATGCTTTAGATGGAGTAACAGAACAAGACCAAAAATTAGCAAATCGAATTATTGAAGAAGGTAGAGCTTGTGTTATTGTAGTTAATAAATGGGATGCTGTAGAAAAAGATTCTTACACAATTTATACTTATGAACAGGAGGTAAGATCGCGATTATATTTTGTAGAATGGGCAGAGATGATTTTTATTAGTGCATTAACCGGACAAAGAGTAGAAAAAATTATAGATTTGATTGATAATGCAGCTCTGGAATATCAACGTCGGGTGACAACTTCTGTAATTAATGAAGTATTAGAAGAAGCTATTAGTTGGAACTCTCCTCCGACTAATCGTCAAGGTCGTCAAGGTAAAATTTATTATGGAACTCAAGTAACAAGTAAACCACCAACAATTGCACTGTTTGTTAATGATCCTAAACGTTTTCCTGACAATTATCGACGTTATATCCAAAGTCAGTTTCGTCAACATTTAGGATTTAAAGGTACACCAATCAGATTAATTTGGCGTGGTAAAAAGGCTAGAGAAGTAGAGCGGAATACTGTCAATAGAGCAACTCGTGTTTAGAGACATTCACGAAGAGAAAAAGTCGGATTCCTGAATTTATATGATTTCTATGATTTGCATGAAACTGCCGATTTAATATGAATCTAAAACAATTAATAATGCTCCAAAATTCTACTTTTTTACTCTGATAATTAGAGGGATATATAGGGTTTACCAGATTAATCATGTACAGTTATCTTGATTGTATTTTTATTCCCTGTTTCCTATTTCTTATTCCCTCAAAAAAACAAATGCTGATACCTAACAAATATGGGAATTTCTATAGAATCAATTTTAGGTACTTCCTTTTGACAATGAGATACACAGCTAATTTGATTATGTATTTAATTAAATTAATTATCCCTGATCATCAAAAGTAATTTCTATTATTTCTATAGGTTTATTTTTTCTTGTTTTTACTTTAGTAAAAGGTATTTTTTCTTGTAAAAATTGTTTATCAAAATTCTTAAAAGTATTATTTTCATCTCTCCACTGATTAATTTTTAAAGGAATAGATGAAATTGTCTAAATATTTCTCAAAATTTTAATAATAATGGTTTAACTAAACTTTGTCCTTCTTGATTGAGAAATCTAATTTCCTTATCAGTAACAAGATAAATTTGATTAAGAGCTTTAAAGTTAAAATATTTAATATTAACAGGTGGATATTTTTCTATTTTTAATGATGGTTTAAATCTAATCGCAAATAAAGATTTAGTTTTATAAGTAAATTTTTGGAAATCTTGCTCGAAAATATATTCATAATAATAAGGTAGCACAAAGGCTGAGTAGGCTAAATATAAAAATAAAATATGAAAATTCCGGCTAATATACTATTATCTGTAGGGAAAATCAGTTAATAGATTGATAATATTAAAACAAATATAGATATAAAAACAATATAATAAGCAGCATATAAGGCTATATCTTTTGATTCTCCAGTTTCTATTTTCAAAGAGGAATCACTATGATCTGATATTTTTTGTATTTTATAATGTCTCTTAACCATTATAATCATTAATAATTTTCAAAATTTTGTCTAATTTAATTAGAGTTAGATTTGCTTCAATGACCAAATATTTATTGTGTTTAATCGAAATAATCTAAAACAAAAGTCTACACTAAATATTTAATTATTGACTGATTTTTTGGCACGACAAATTAATTGCTCTTAATATTTAATCAAAACCAAAAGGTTTAATTTTAACTGCTTTATTATCAGTAAAATGAATTGAAATATACCTAAATTATTGTGGTGAATCCCAACGATAAATATTAACTTTTACTGCTTCTGCATCATTAATTTTGCTAGAATAACTACCTTTCCATCCCCCTTTTCCTAAAAAGGTTTCAAATTCTTATAATGTCATTCCTTCTTTGGTTTGTCCTAAATATTCTGATGTATAATTTATATATGTTTTCCAGAGAGTTAATACAATTTATTATCCCGGTGTTTCTCTCAAGTCAAGTTTTTCAGTTAACCCAATAATTCCTAAAATTCTTTTTTCAAAATGGTATATTTCTTAGGAAGCTATAAATAAAAGTTAAAACAAAAAAGATGAACAAAAATCTAGAAGGAAGTTATCAGTAAGTCTTCGGCATTTTGAATTTCTATTGCTATTTTACTGATACTTAAACCTATTTACTTAGGAATATTATTTGAAATGTGAAATGTTAACTAGAGTGGGTATCTCACTAAGGTCAGGCTAGAAGCCTAAGCTAGAAATATTTTACAAATTATTTCATATTGCTATAATAGAATGTTTAATTTTTAATTAATTGTATTTTTAACCAAATATTCAGACCTAATACCTAAAACTTATAAACTTAAAATGGATTTATTACGATCGCTACCCCTGGGATTATATCTAGAAAAACCCATAACATGGCTACATAAACTCGACCCTAGAATAAAACTAATGTGGCTAATGAGCTTTCTAATTAGCCCAGTTTTAGCAAGTTCTATCTGGCGTTTAATATTAGTAGCCATCTTAATTACTTTAACATTTACCGCTGCAATTCCTTTACGAGTTTGGCAAAAACAAATGGGTTGGTTACTAATGTTTTGTTCCTTAATATTTTTGATGAGTGCAGCGATCGCCCCTGATGGAATTTCAGTTAATTATCAACCCCGTTTACCAAAAGATGAATTATCCTTTACTCAACAAACTGTTAATTTATTAGAAGTAGCACCAGAAACAAAAACTTGGAAAAATATTTTTGGTTTACTCAGGGAAGAAGCCCCTCAAGAAACGACGAATGAAACACCAAAATCAAGTTCTTTGCCTCAACCAACTACTTATAAATACATCATTTTTGATCAGGGACCAGTTACCATAACCCGTCGTTCCCTAGATTTAGGTATTCGGATTTCTACCTTATTATTTACAGTTATTTATAGCACCAATCTCTACCTTTTAACCACAGCCTCAGAAGAAATTACAGCAGGTATCGAAGACTTAATGCAGCCTTTAAATAAGTTAAATTTACCTGTAACTGAAATAACCTTAACTTTAACACTATCATTAAGATTTATCCCCTTAGTCTTAGAAGAAATACAAAATTTAATTCGTTCAGTCAGAACTAGAGCAATTAACTGGAAAAAACTAGGACTCCGACAAGCTTCTCAGGTATGGTTAATAGTAGCAGAAAGACTATTAGAAAATTTGCTATTGCGAGCCGATCAAATTGCCAGTGCAATGAAAGTTAGAGGTTTTACAACTGCTGACCAACATAGGGTACAATGGCATGAGCTAAAGTTCAAGACATTAGATTGGATAATATTGGTGAGTTTAGTGTTATTTTGGTCAATTAGATTGACTTGGGGCGGACAAGGTTAAAACAAAATAATTTTATAGATATATACAAGTAATTATCTGGTATTGTTATATAGTGAAGTAAAAAAATTATAAAAAATACTGTGAAATACTTAATTAATAGTTAAAATTTGTGATTTTTTTCAAATACAAACTGCAGATTGAGATTCAATCTAAAATATCAAAAAATCATAGTTTGCTAAAAATGTATTTTCAGGATATATATTTTGTCTGTAGTTCTATGGAGTTTTAAAAGTATTGAAGAAAATATAAAAAACTCAATTTTCTGTAGACAGGTAAAATCTAAAATCTAAAATAAATAGAGGCCGTCAATTGACAAAGGCCACTAAGTTCTTTGAAAATCTTGTGATTATCTGCTGATTTTAAGCCTAAATGACCAACGAAACTTACATGAACCATCCTAATTTTGGCCTTCTATACAGGGTGTGCTTAGTTGAGGATAACCAAGAATTGTTTACAACTCTCTATGCTCAACGCTTATTTTTTGTAGTAACTAATGGAATAAGCGGTATCAAATTTGAACCTGTAGGTCGCTCCGATGCACGTTTGATGGTGGAAATTCGTCTTCGCCAATTACGTCGGACTGGACAAATGGCTGACTATCAAAAACTTCAGGGAGTACACAAAAATACTTTTCAATAACAACTACTTTTAACTTATAGTTAATTACAGCAGATTCCGCGCGTTATGAGGTAAAAATATATTATAAAAACTTTGTCACACAGGCATCTTTCCTGTCACAATCGTACCTCATGGAGAAGAAATCTGCTGTAAGTTAAACAAGAGACATCTCCAAAAATCCAAAATAGAATCAATTATCCTCCAGAAATTATCAATTATTTACCTCTATTTCTTACCGAAAAATTGTGGTATAGTCATTCTGAATAAGACTGTGACGAGTTGTTAGTTTCCGGGAAAGGGTTTTGCCTAGAAAAGTGTTTCATCCTTATTTGAAATGACTATAACTGATAACTGATAACTTAAGTAAGTCGGCTCAGAAAAACATAACTATATTTATTTTTGTAAATGAGCTTAAATTCCAACTAAATAGCCTTTTAGAGTTAAGTTTAGATTCTGTTAGATAGTTTGGTTTATTTCCACCAACCTACTTATAACTGAAATGACTCCCTAATCCTATCTTTTCTGGAGATGTCTAATACATTGATTAGAATCAATTACATAGCATTCCTATTTGAGTTGTGAAAAAATACCCTAGAAAAAGGGAACAGGGAACAGGGAACAGCAGTAGGAGCTTCAGGATTTTTATCTATTTTTTGATTTTTTACAAATGATTTAGGATTGCTATAATAATAAACTTTCTAATATTTTAAAGATAAAATGGTTGAGTCCATTGTCGAAAATATTACCAATATTTCCTCTAACTTACCTGAGTCAGTACGCTTAATTGCCGTAACTAAACAAGTATCAGTTGATGCTATTCGTACTGCTTATGCAGCAGGAATACGAGATTTTGGGGAAAATAGGGTTCAAGAAGCAGAAGCAAAGCAAGCTCAACTAGAAGATTTATCAGATATTACTTGGCACTTAATTGGCCATTTGCAAACTAATAAAGCAATAAAAGCCTTAAAGCACTTTCAATGGATTCATTCTGTAGATAGCTTAAAACTAGCTAAACGCCTTGACAGTTTAGCAGAAGATTTGTCTTGTAGTCCCAATATCTGTCTACAAATCAAAACTATGCCCGATCCAAATAAATATGGATGGAATATACCAGAATTAATGACTGACTTACCAGAGCTAAATCAATGTCAAAATCTGAAAATTCGAGGTCTAATGACTATTCCACCCCAAGGATTAGACAATTTGCAAACTCTATCAGTCTTTGAGAAAACCCAAGAGTTAGCCCAGGAAATTAACCAAAAAAATTTGTCCAATCTCCAAATCCAGGAGCTTTCAATGGGGATGTCAGGAGATTATAATTTAGCGATATCCGCTGGTGCTACTATGATTAGATTAGGTAGAATTTTATTTGGTCAGAGGAAAATTTGATAATTTAATATATCATAAAATACTACTTAAAAATTAAAAGTATAGTAGAATATCTAGCGGTTAGTAGTAAAAATGTATAGCTAAAATTTTAGTGGTATAGATGTTCCTAGTTACTTATGTATCTGAAACATCAGAAAAATAGATATTCTCTAATTCCTGAGAAAGCTAAACTACAATATACCTGACTAAATTTAGAAGGAAAGGGCAATACCAGTCCTTTAACAAAAGTTCTATCTAATTTTAGATAGTTTATCTACTATTTTAAGATAACTAGATTAATCTGTGGGGTGTCAAATTAAATCATTTTGGGACATTAGTGAGGGGGTAAATACAGAAAAGGAAAACTTGTCTAAAGTTCCTCAAACTTACTGATAAGTATAGCTATAAAACTATTTAGGAGTAAGTTTCAGTTGTCCATCTATTAAGTCCCTACCAACTATAATTAAGGTATGAAGCTAGTTGAACGCCATGTTATCAGCATTCATTGGGGCGTGCAATGGCAGATTGTGGAGCGTATAAAAGCTAAGTGGTAGTACCCAAGTAAAGTCAACAAAACAAGTAGCCTGAAGTGAAAGCAACAGGGTAGAGGATCGGTGGCAGAAATGCCTTTTGACAGCTCCTTTCAGGTGCGACCTGAAGAATTTGTGCGGCTTTAGCCCGCAGAGTGTCAAAGATTGTGGTAAATATTAATCTCGAGGGAACTTTAACCCTATCTTTCTCAAAAAAATAGCTGTAACCTACTAACTAAATGGTGTTTAAACTAAAAAATTACACAGAAAAATCAACTAACAATGATCGAACAGTGTAGATTTTTGTTGTTTAAAACATTGGTAGATACACCCTCACTTGACTAGACTCAAGTGTGCATTTGTTAGCAAGTATTAGTATTTATTTAGTATTTGTTAACGAAAAAGTATCGGAGCATTTTAACAGTGAATAGTCTTTTTTCAAAATTAAAAGATTTTGTCGGACTTAACGAACAAGTTGAGTACGAATATGATTACGATGAAGTGGAAGGAGAAGAGTATCAAAGCGTCTATCCTCCACAACAGCAAGCTCCTGCTGCTGTACCTGCAGAGGAGGAAAGTCGTAGTAGTCGCCGATTAAGAAATCGGGCCACGGCTGCGACACAAACGACTACCAATATGGGTACTACTGGAGTTGTTAAACAAGAATCTGGAATGGGATCAGTTATGAATAATGTAATTGGAATGCCAGGCGCTTTAAATGGAATGTCAGAAGTTGTGGTTTTAGAACCACGCACTTTTGAAGAAATGCCTCAAGCAATTCGTGCCCTACGGGAGCGTAAGTCTGTGGTTTTAAATTTAACCATTATGGACCCAGACCAAGCTCAAAGGGCTGTGGACTTTGTAGCAGGTGGTACTTATGCTCTTGATGGTCATCAAGAACGCATCGGAGAAAGTATTTTTCTGTTTACACCAAGTTGTGTGCAAGTTAGAACTCAAACAGGTTTAGTCAATGAAATGCCCCAAACTCAAGCACGCCCTCGTGTAGGAACTTCTGGGTCTCAAGCTTGGCAGCCTGAACAAATTCAGATGATGCAATAATCAGGGAATTTTGGGTATGGGTTTTTATAGCTGACAGGGAAAACAAGAAATTTAAAGTATCAGCTAATTTATTCTTTTGTGGTTTAACTACAGGATTAGGATAGAGGATATTTTAACGCCTGGAAATGTCAAACCCATTCCCAATTCCTCAGTTATAGTGTTTCCCTGGTTAATCAAGTATAGTTATATTTTTATTCCCTATTCCCTATTCCCTTAAAAAAAATAATGCTTGTACCTCACAAGTATATAAATTGCTATATATATTTTAGTTAAATATGACAAATGTTAAGTTTGGTTTAATTGGTGGTGGGGTGATGGGAGAAGCTTTATTGTCCCGCCTCCTCAAACAAAAAGTTTATCAACCTTCAGAAATTTTAGTTAGTGACCCGCAACAACAAAGGCGGGATTTTTTAGCACAAGAATATGGCGTAGAGGTAACTACTGATAATTGTCTGGTAGTAAAAAGTGCAACGGAAGTGTTGTTGCTGGCAATTAAACCTCAAGTATTTGATATTATAGTATCGGAATTAGCTGACTGGCAAGTTGGTGGTGATAGGATAACCGCATCTTTGGTAATTTCAATTATGGCAGGTGTCCCTTTGCAAAGATTGGAGCTAGCTTTTCCTGAGCGACCAATGGTTAGAGTTATGCCTAATACTCCAGCAACAGTAGGTGCA
The DNA here is from genome assembly GCA_051439685.1 of Trichodesmium sp. GTDB lineage: Bacteria > Cyanobacteriota > Cyanobacteriia > Cyanobacteriales > Microcoleaceae > Trichodesmium. Next base: position 4,475 of record JBFRWR010000800.1, on the reverse strand, counting down.
GGTATCAGCGCGATCGCTCCAGGGAAGTATGTTCAACCAGAACATAAAGAGTTAGCTACTCGGATTTTAGAGTCTGTGGGTCAGGTTGTGGAAGTACCAGAAAGTTTAATGGATGCAGTTACTGGTGTTTCTGGTTCTGGACCTGGTTATGTAGCAATTTTAATTGAATCCTTGACAGATGGAGGGGTTTGTGCTGGTTTACCTAGAGCGATCGCTTATCAGTTGGCATTGCAAACAGTTTTAGGAACGGCAGTTTTATTGCAGGAGTCAGGAATGCACCCAGCACAGTTGAAAGATCGGGTGACAAGTCCTGGGGGTACAACTATTGCTGGAATTGCTGAGTTAGAAAGTGCTGGTTTTCGTTCTGCTTTAATAGAAGCAGTGATGGCAGCAGCAGCAAGGTCTCAAGAGCTGGGGAATAGTTAGGGTTTGCTGAAAAAAGCAGAGTGTGGGAAGTGTGGGGAGACAGAGAACATCAGAGAAATAATTGTTCGGAGATTTGGCGTTGGTGATTTGAGGTATAATTTCTTGTTGGGATAAGAGCGTGAACAAAAAAACTTTCTCCCTCTACTATTCTTTCTTTCCTCCTGACTCCTGACTCCTGACTCCTGACTCGTAAATAATTAAGATTAGTATCATACACGCGCTTCACCAACGCCGGAGATTTTTCTACCCTTGGTCTGCCTCAAATCCTGACTTTTTGGTAGTTTGAGCAGGAATTGTTGCACTTTTTCTGGATGAAAAAAGACTATAACCTTTATATATCAAGACTTTTCGATTTAATCAGCCAGCCCTAGTTAGTAGGGACGTTGCATGCAACGTCCTTCCAGAGTAGGGAGTAGGGGAAAATAATTGATTGTTTCTGGGTATGGGATTAATTTTTAATTATTGGAGATGTCTAATAGACATCTTCAAAAACAAAAAATCAAATCAATTATTCAGCATCAACTGTCAATTCTTTCCCCCTACTCCCTACTCCCTACTCCCTACTCCCTCTTTTCTGGAGATGTCTAATAGGAAATGGGGAATAGGTTTTCAGCAAAAATCTATAGTCCTGTTACCTTCAAAACCTAATTTCTGGATGAACAAATTCAAAACCTTCATCTCTCAATTTTTTATTTGATACTCTAGCGTTAAAAGGGCGGGTTGATGAAACAGAAGCATCCCAGAAAATTTCGCCTAAACCCTGATATTTCTGCAAACCATCTAGTAATTCTCGACTAATCATCGGTACATTGTTAACTAAATTGTAAATACCCTGTAACCGTTTCTCTCTAGCAAACTCTAACGCTCCGACTATATCATCTAAATGTATCCAGTTTGTGACATCATCACCAGCACCGGGGCGAGTTTTTCCTTCCCACCTACTAAAAATTTTCCGTAACTCTCGGTTTGGACCGTAAATTCCGCCTAAACGGAAAATACATACCCGTTGTTGAGGAGTGGATGCGGATAATAGGACTTGTTCTGTCTGATAAAGAATATTACCATTTTCACTAGCAGGGGTAACGGGGGAATTTTCATCTATCCATTCACCATTTTTGTCACCATAAATTGAGTAACTACTTGTGTAAATTATTTGCTGTATATTTGGAGTTTTTGGCAAAGTAGCAACTAGAGTTTGGGCAGTTTCTAAGTAGGTTTGTTTGTATTCCATGCCAATATGAGAGCGAAAACCTACACTTAACAATACCATTTCTTGGTTTTGCAATACATCTTGCATCCCTTGGGGGTCATTACCTTTCATTACTACTACTTGTGGAGTTATATTTTTTAGTTCTGAAACTCGTTCTGGAGTAGTAGTAGTAACAGTTACTTGATGACCGTTTTGACTCCAGAGTTTGGCAACCTGAGTACCGACATAACCACAACCGATAATTGCAATTTTCATTATTTTGTCTCAAATGTTATTTTTCGCATCTACTATTGTAGAATAATTTGTCATTTCATCCGCAATTAGTTTTTGTTTCTATTGAGTATTGGGAGTAGAGTCATTCTGAATTGAATTTATGCCGCGTCAATGATTGCTTAAATGATGTTCTTCTGGCTACGACTCTTACGATCCTGAAACCCAAAACTGGTTAGGAATGAGAATTACTTTTCTCTCGCGAGTGTGAGTAACAGTTGATTTTTTGGCATTGGTAAATTAGGGTATGATTTGTATTTTTTGGTAATTGCTAAACTATTGAATAACAAATATTTGAGATTGTTCAATTTTTATTTTCATACCTTGATTGACCAACGCCGATTTTTTCAATAATTGAGTAATCTTGATCTAATTTTTTTCTATTTCTCGGCGGAATAGTATGTGGATCTACCTGATACTTTTGAGCTGCTATAGACATATTCAACTCTAAATTTTCCCATTTTTCTAACTTAGTTCTTTGTTTATTAGGTTTCAATGGTTGAATATTTAAAACACGAATAATTTCTTGAGCAACTGCTCTTGCTAAGAGTGGTGGAACTGAATTACCAACTTGTCTAAAACCATGCCATTTTGTTACATGAAATCTAAACCAATCAGGATATGAATGTAGTCTAGCAGCTTCTCTAACTGTGATACATCTAGGTTTAAATGGATGTATTGGTCTCGGAGAGGTATATGCACCTTTGCTACTTGGTGTTCCTGCTCTAAGTGTGTTACAAATACCTTGAGGATTAAGTCTATAAAAGTGACTTACTGATTCTATTTTTCCTGGTATTGTAGCGTTAAATCTTTCTATTGATTTTTGTGTATGTTTAGTCCGTAAACTAGAAGTTAAGATAGTCGGGTCATATTCACGTTTATAAGAATAATCATTTTTCAGACGTCTTAAACTACGGAGTTTTCTAGCATATTTACTGGGTTTACCATAATCTTTTTCTGCTTTTACCCAATCTCTTTCTAATAGTTCTGGATAATTTTCTATTTCTGGTAAATCTCCTATTGCATCCCAGACATTTATACGGTTTTCTAATTTTTTATGTTTGCTTTTTTGAGAATTATTTTGTTTTGTAAGATTGGTAATTGGTTGAGGATAATTAGGTAATGTCAAACCATTTTTACATCCTAATAAAAATAATCTTTCTCGATGTTGGGGTACTCCATAATTGGCAGCATTTAATACTTGATAAGGTTGTTGCACTTGATAACCATTTTTAGAGAATTGCTCGACAAGTTCCTGAAAAAAAAATTTATGTTTTCCCTGGGTTAAACCTTTGACATTTTCTATGACAAAATATTTTGGTTGTAATTCCAAAACTAATCGCAGAAAATGAGACATAAGTAAATTCCGGGGATCGTCTAGAGCGCGTTTTCCAATCATCGAAAAACCTTGACAGGGAGGCCCGCCAAAAACTACATCAATTTCTTGATTTTTAATATTTGATAACTGTCTAATTTCATCCCCACTAATATCAACAACACTCCGACATAATACTAACCAAAAAGGAAAATTAAATTGATGAATAGCACAGTGAATAGGGTCTAATTCTACAGAAACAAGTATATCAAATCCAGCTTGTTCAAAGCCAAGAGTCATGCCTCCTGCACCTGCAAATAAATCTACACCAATGGGTCTTTGCATATCGCATCTTTAAAATGTTTATAATTAATATTTTATACTAAGCTAATATTTTATAAATTGCTAGTTATAACCTGAAATTAGTTAATAATTCAGCTATCAGCTATGAAGTTATTAACTAATGATATTGGTAGGAGAAATTAGTCTCCAAGGGCAATTAAAAGTTATAAATAAAAAGTCATCAGGGAATCTTAGTAAGTTATTACATTTCCAAGCTGTTTGCTGAATACTTAGGAATTTTCGTTCCTGACTCCTGGCATTAAATCCTTTCTTGGTAGGGGTTTGGTCACCAAACCCCTACGAGGTATTAATTATACAGATACTACCGCCTTATTTATAATATCAAATAACATTAATTAACCACAATGTAGGGACGTTTTCCGCTAAGAGCGGACATGAAATGCTGCGCAACATAAAACGCATTTTTGTTATACAACGTCCCTACAGGGTTGGAGAAAAATTTTATTACAGTTGTTTAATGAGACATGATATAATTATGCAAAATGACATAATATAATAGATAATCAGGAACTTTCATTAATAGATAATTGATAATTACCTCTCCCTTTTATGGAGCATATTGGCTAAATATTTTGATTATTTATAAAGTATTAAATATGACCCCAAATAACACCTAGAAAAGTACCCAGGGGTACACCACTATTCAGCGATCGCTTCCCAGGAAAATTGACATAAGGTTTGATATAAAATCTGGTTAAACAGTTGTCATTGCGACGATGGGAAGCAACCTTAGGGGTGGCGCGAGATTGCTTCCTTCCACTCCGTTCCAGTCGCAATGACTTTACAGTAACTAATTACCCGGATTCTATATGACTGTTTGCCAAGATGTAGTTATTTAAGGCAATAGTTATGACTACTGGACCGTTTCATCTAAAACTGTGCATTAGATTT
>JBFRWR010000799.1:0-4237 GCA_051439685.1 Trichodesmium sp. | reverse complement strand
GGAGAAAAATGTATGAAAAAACACATTTTTTGGCGATCACTTAAGTAGTTTTACTGAGCTTCTATGATGTTTTCTCCTTTCTCCCCTGCTCCCTTCTCCCCCTCTCCCCACAAGCTTTTCAGGAGTTATGGGTAATGGATAGCTTCTCAAGGGGGGTTAGGGGGGATTGAAAGAACTGTGCCTCACTACTCTGGGAATTGCTATACTATTTTTGGAAAAATTAGCAAAATTTATTTCTCGCTGATAAATTTAGTGAAATTATCAAAAATTTAAAGTTTTAGCTAACAAAGAAACTGCACTAAGAATCCAAATAATTATCATCAAATTATTAAAGTATTTTGAGAGTTTACTAGAGAAATTTTTGTCTGGCAAAGTTTGATTAATAATCTGCCAATCTGGAGATACAACCAGACTAGATAAACCACGCCAAATATTAGCATCTATTAAAGTTTGTTCTTTTTTTATTCCTGTAACAACTACGATTAAACCTTGTTGATTTGGCAAACGATATTCTTGCAATTCTGAGGTTAATTCTTGTTGACGTGGTGGTGAAAGTTCAGCAATTTTTCTAGTGGTATTTGGTGATTTATCTAGAAGTAAATTTTTGGCTGTATTAATGTTAGTTAATTTCTGTATATGTTCAAAATCAACTTGAAACCCAAGCTCTCCTCCTAAGATTACAGCTTGACTAATTTCTGTTGTTAAATGTTGTCTTTCTTCTGTATCTAAAGCAGTAGCAGCTAACATCCGTAAAATTCTTTCATTATCTAAAGAATCTGGCATTAACCAAGCTATGGAGATACGAATTTGACGATGGGCAAAATCTACTCGTTCTATAGGTTCAATACTTGTTAATAAAAACAGTAAACTATTATTTTTTCGACTCAAAACAATTGAAGCAGACTCACTATCAATTAGTTGAGTTGCTTCTTGAATAATAGTTGGTAAATCTTGTTTATCTATTCTGGTTTGATTTTTTTCAGTAACTTTTAACCAACGGTAATCATCATCCTGAGAAAAACCTCTACTTTCAATATATATCTGCATATAAATATCCTTAATAATTGATAATAACCTACATTCCGCACTTCAAAACGTAGTATAAAAAAGGAGACAGCTATACTGGAGACAGGAGAAAATCTTGATGGTCAATAGGAGTAAATTAATCAACTATTTCTGCTTAATATTTTCCCGCAAAATTTGACGAATGATAACGGTCAATCAGATGATTTATACACTATAAATACTTAGCTAACCACCATTTTTCATACTACTTTTAATGTTACAATTTGACGTGCGGAATGTGAGTAATAAATAAAATCGAAATGAAAATTATAGCAATCAGGAATGATTTTCATAGAATTTAATAAGATTTAAGATAAACCAAAATCCTTTTATATTCTGACTCCTGGCTCCTGACTCCTAATTAACACTAAAATCTTACAACTCAAATATGATTGCTATAGTGCTACGCGAAGCGTGAATAGGGAATAGGGAATAGTAGACTAATAAAGGGTTTTTCGTATAGGGAAAAGCTCCGCTAATAGGATTTAGAAATGTCAAACACCTTAATGCGTAGCGCTATATCTCTCTAATTACACTTTGCCGATTAAATATAAGAGACTGTTTGTAAAACAAGTATTAAGAGAGCTGAGAGTGACTAAAATATAAAAGAGGTAAGACTTCAAAAGCTTAAAATCTGTTAAATACCAGAGATGGAAAGGTACAGATATTCCCAATGTTTTTAAGTGACAAATAGTTGTCTTAATTTCTTCTTTATTGTTACCTGTTCCCAGTTAAGTGTTCCCTTTTTATATTTCCTGATACATTCAATTTATCAAAGTATTGATATTCTCAATATTGAACCTTTTTAAAGTGAAAAAAAGTGTACTTTTTCAAGCTTAAGCTATCAAAAAATTAGGATTTGGGGGCAGAAAAGCATAGAAATATCAAAGAACATTTATCAAAATAATATGGGTATAAAACCCCGCCTTTTAAGGCGCAATATTTTTGGAGGGTAGCTCTAATCCCGGGTTTGCTGAAGTGCTGGATGAATCTTTGTACTTCCTCTTTCTCTAAAACTATAATTCTTCCCACACTTCCCACACCCCCCACACCCACTAACTACCCTTCTCATAATCCCCACACTCTGCTTTTTTCAGCCAACCCTAATTATCAATTATCCATTGGTAAAGAATTTCTATAACAACTCTTTCCCCTGCAATACTGCAAAACCACCAGTATTTTTACAACCCTTAGAAAACTGGATTAGTGCATTTTTAATATGAGCATCTAAACCCATCCAATTCATCACAACTTGTAAAAATTTATGGGTGCGTTTCTCATGGTGCATCTTTAACAAAAACCGCAATAAATAACGTAAGGGTTGGTCATTATCTTGAGGATTATACTGAGCATCGCGACTAATTTTTCTAAATCCAAAGGTAGGTAAATAATCCTTTCTTGGTTCTTCAATCATTGTACAAACTACACATCCTAAAGTTTGCACTGGAGTAATAGCTACCGCAACTTGAGAATTTAAAGTTGGAGAGGATAAAAAATTCAGTAAGTCAGCATATTCCTTTTTAATTCTTTCTAATAATTGTTTGGCTGCTCTCTCTCCTTTTCTCATTTCCATCTCACATTTAACGGGAGCAAATATTACTAAACGAGGTTCTTGAATATCTTTATAAGCTTCTTTGAACATTGCCGTAATTTGCTTTGGTTTATTCACATATTCGTTAAATTTTCCCTTAGACATCATTAATGCTGGAGTATCAATAGCAATAACAACCGCAGCCGCATCATTCATTAATTCTCTCACAAATTTCTTTTCATTAGGGCTAGCTTTATCAGAAATAAAACCTCCTGGATAGTCATAAAAATTCAGTCTTAAAAATGGTTTTTTATCCTGTTCAGCTAAGTCAAATATAAAAGAACGAACTTCTGAAGAACCGGGAATACCTGCTCCGGGTTGTACTTTAAAAGTTTCTGCCAAACTTTTTAATTCCTTCAGGCGTTTTTTGAGAATAGCATTACTTTCTGCTTCTGGAATTAACTGGAGATTTGCCTGAAAACTTATTCTTTTAAATTGTTCGTACATTGAAGTTAATAGGCTAGTTTTTCCAACAGCACTAGGACCTAATAGTGTGATTTTTAGTTCATTCATAGTGATAATAATTCCTTGATTTGATTGTTAATTGATTGTAGGTATATAAGGTGTAAACACTAATAATAAAACTTTTATAGTGAATGAAAAAGATAAACTACAGAAAAAAAAGAAACAGCAGATTTCAGATTAATTTTGATATAATTAACGGAATCAATATTTTGTGCTTTTTCCTTATTACTGTTCTCTCCATCTCCCCTACTCCCTATTCCCGAAAACCAATAAATATATATCTTCCAAAAGAAAGGCGATATTTTATCTAGGAATCACGATTGTAAAAGTTGTACCTTCCCCAACTTTTGAATCACAGATAATCTGACCACCATGTTTTTCTGTGACTATTTGATGAGCGATCGCTAACCCCAAACCTGTTCCTTTCCCCACTGCTTTTGTGGTGAAAAAAGGATCGAAAAGTCGTTTTTGCGTTTCTTCTTTTATGCCAACTCCATTATCAGATATCGCAATTTTTACTTCTTTTCCATCCATTTCTGTGCAAATGCGAAGTGTTAGAGCATCTTGAGTATCACTTTCTTCCAAGGCATCAATAGCATTATTCAGTATATTCAAAAACACTTGGTTTAATTGTCCGGCATAACATTCCACTAAAGGTAATTTTCCATAATCTTTCACCACTTGAATTTCGCCTCGTTTTTCCTGTTTTTGGAAGCGATTTTGTAAAATAGTTAAGGTACTTTCAATCCCTTCATGTAAATCTACACCTTTGAATTCTGACTCATCCAGACGTGCAAAAGTTCGTAGAGATGTGACAATATTTTTGATGCGTTCGCTCCCATATTTCATTGATTTTAACAGCTTTTCAAAGTCAGAAACCAAAAAATCTAAATCCATCTCCTCCATTGCTATTTGAATGTCCGGGTGTGGTTGAGGATAGTGGCTTTGATAAAGTTCGAGTAATTCCAATACGTCTGCCATATAGTTATTTGCATGGGTAATATTGCCATGAATAAAACTCACAGGATTGTTGATTTCATGGGCTATTCCTGCCACCATTTGCCCCAAACTAAACATTTTCTCACTTTGAATCAATTGGATCTGTGTTTGTTGCAA
>JBFRWR010000798.1:0-3528 GCA_051439685.1 Trichodesmium sp. | reverse complement strand
TCTATAAAGGTTATAGTCTTTTTGTATCCAGAAAAAGTGCAACAATTCGTGCTAAAACTACCAAAAAGTCAGGATTTTAGGCAGACCAAGGGTAGAAAAATCTCCGAACAATTATTTCTCTGATGTTCTCTGTCTCCCCACCCTCCCAACACTTACCACCCTCCCAACACTCTGCTTTTTTCAGCAAACCCTAATTATTGCTATGCTGATTAAATATCAAAGGATTGATAGATAAAAGTTAGACAAATTTTCAGACCGGAAAAAGTACCTGGTTTTCAGCTCTTGATGCTAAAAAAGGAGCGTATTTCTAGCAATAATTGGGCAAAAAAATAAAAAAATTACTCCTCTACTACCTACTCCCCCGCTCCCCTACTCCTGAAAAAAGACTTTTTCAGCAAACCCTAATTAATCCTAGCAGATGGCAGAATTAACATAGCATCACCAAAAGAAAAAAATCGGTATTTTTCAGAGATCGCTTCCTGATATAAATTTAATAGACGTTTCCTACCAATCATCGCACTAACAAGCATCAGTAAACTAGAGCGAGGCAGATGAAAATTGGTAATTAAACCCTCTACCACCTGCCATTTATAACCAGGATAAATATAAATATCAGTATATCCAGAAAATGGTTCAAGAGATGACTCCTGACCACTATGATTAGCTAGAGCTGCTCCCTCAATAGCTCTAACTACCGTTGTTCCTACTGCAATAATCCGCCCACCATTAGCCTTTGTCTGCTTGATTTTATCCACAGTTGCAGATGAAACCTCAATCCATTCCGAGTGGATATCGTGGCTAGTAATATCATCAACCTCAACTGGACGAAATGTCCCAATCCCAACGTGGAGAGTTATAAAAGTTCGTTCTATATTTTTTTGTTCTAGTCGCTCAAGTAATTCATCAGTAAAATGTAAACCAGCAGTAGGAGCAGCGATCGCTCCTGCCACCTTATTATATACAGTCTGATATTGTTCACTAAGAGCCTCTGAATCTGTAATATAAGGGGGCAAAGGCACATGGCCAAACTTGTCTAACAAAGTGATTAAAGCAACCCCTTGGGGTAAGTCAAACTGTAAAATACGTCCACCAGTTTCTTGGTCTGTTGATAATACTGTTGCCTGTAACTTATAATCACAAGCAACGATTGAATTTGGTTCAAACTCAATCTTTGTACCTGTAGTAAAACGTTTACCAGGCTTGACTAAAGCCAGCCAAGAATTATTTCCATTTTCTATTGGTTTTAATAACAAGATTTCCACCGACGCACCACTCGTCTTCCGGCCATACAATCTAGCAGGAATCACACGAGTATTATTTAAAACCAGTAAATCTCCTGGTTGAAGTAAATCTGGTAAATCTCTGAAAATCTTATGATGTTGTTCCAGGGAGTCTACAACCATTAAGCGAGAGCTATCCCTAGGTACAACAGGATTTTGAGCAATTAGCTCTTGGGGTAATTCATAGTCGTAAGCCTCAATGGACCAATCAACATCGGTCATATTACTGATATATAAATTGTAATTGGGTAAAACCCCCCATAGAAATTAGGGTACTTTTCCCCTAGTATTAAGCAACAAATAAAAGTGAAGATATATATAGAATATAAAAAGCCTAGACCTATATTAGAGAATACTAGGTAGATATATTTGGGGTCAAAAAAATAACAGATTTGATATCTGTACTAAACTCCGAAAAATTGTAGACACATATCTAAACTTAATTTATAGGGAAGCGGCAATATCCGCCCCGCTTCCTCTAATAATTTCTCAGCACCTTTAATATTTACCTCAATAGTACAAAAGGTTATACCTAGAGAGAAACGATAGTTTTAAGCGGGAATAGGGAGATCGATCATATGGAATACCTTTATTTTTTAGCAAATACTAGCCTATGCCTAAGAGTAGTTGAATACCTCAATACTGCTAATCAACTACCATTCCAGTTTATGACAGTTATTCATCAAATTGATGGTTGGGTGATTAAAGTCAAAATGAGTCACTACTTGACTCCTCAACAACATGGAGATTTTCGCGCTTTTATGAACGAATTGGGAATACCTTATGAACCTGATATTCGTGTCAGAATGGCATTATGGGGTTTGGAAACAGGACAATCACCCTTAAGTGTAATGAGACGTTATCAGGTAGCAGTTGTTTCTCATGGACTGCCCAACCCAGATGAAATAGAAGCATTTCGTACACAATTTGTCAAGGGCTTAGGATATTGCCCAGAAACTTTAGGCTGATTGATATATTAAGATTTATCTAACCTGTTTATGTCTATTACTAATCTTATTGAGCCTTGATTTTTATAATATTAGTATGAGTGATACAAAAAGTCAGATATACTTAATTGATTCTTCACATTCTCAGTATTTAGTCGGAATGATTAACAAAAGCACAAGGAATATAGTTTTGTAAAATTAGTTGATAGCCTGATAATTCTACAGAATTTCCAACCTCAATAGTTAACTTGGTTAATTTAGATAGTTCCTCTTCTGGTGATGTAGTTACCGGAAGAGTAGAATTTTGGGGACTATAATTACACCTGACTAAAGCTACATCAAATCTACAAGAATAATCTGCTAATTCTGGGCGATCGCTCAGAAACATTTCTGCGGTTTTCCATAGTTTTGCTTGTTTTGACTCTGTAATTGCTAGTAGACCATTTTCATCCCAGTTACCTCGACTACGAGTTTTGACCTCTACAAAAGCCAGAATTGGGAAATTTTGCTCGAACCTATCTTCCACAGGAGAGGTATTCATGGCAATAATATCCAGCTCTCCCCATCGACATTGCCATCGTCGATGGAGTATTTGCCAACCTTCTTGACTCAACCATTGTGCCACTAACTCTTCTCCTAAAACACCTCTATTTTTAATTTTTGGGTAAATAGAAGTAGACTTACTAGATGAATAAAAGCTCATTTTGGTTTATTCTAAAGTAAGCATTCAGCCGTCAGCTAGCCTCCTATCGGAGGAACTGCGTTAACAGCTATTGCTTTTGGTTGTGTGATAAAAGCTTTCTTTAAACCCCCATCCTTAAGAACGGAGTCTAAAGTAGCAATTAAATCTTACTGCATTCACCGAAGTCTTATTACTGAGAGCTGACCACTAATAGCTGGATGCTTACTAAATTATTAACTGCTTATAGTAAATTAGCCAGAAGTAGTATGAATTTCAGACAACAGAAAACTTTCCAAATTTTAGTCAGTTTTGTCTTTTCATTAATAGTATATCTCACTGGGATTGGGTCAATAACTGCTTTGATATTTACTAACGCGACACCAACTCTAGCTGATGAGTATAACAAACAAATCTTGGTAGGTGTTGATTTTTCTGGTCGAGACTTAACTAATGATTCATTTACTAAATCTATTCTGCGTAAAAGTGATTTTACTAATTCAAATTTAAGTGGAGTTAGTTTATTTGGCGCTCATTTAGAAGGAGCTAATTTAGAGGGAGCAAATCTGAGTTATTCTACTTTGGATAATGCTATTTTTAATAAAGCAAATTTGACTAATGC
>JBFRWR010000797.1:0-7900 GCA_051439685.1 Trichodesmium sp. | reverse complement strand
GGGGATATGGGGATATGGGGAGATTGGGGCTATTTTTATACTTTTTTCCCTATTCTATTTCACCGAAATTCTGACTCCTGATTCCGCGCCTCCGCGCCTCCGCGCCTCCGCGCCTCCGCGCCTCCTGTCTCCTGTCTCCAGTATAGCTGTCTCCTAATCCTCACTTTTGCTCATATTCCAAATGGGTTCTATAGATGATTTTATATAAAACGGCTGAAATACACACTATCTTGTCATTGCAGAGCTTCATCTTGTACCAAAAATACCCTTGCTACTCCTTTGCTTAGGAAATGGCAAGTTATGAGTATTATGAAAATCTTGTTGAGTTTTGTGACTTAAACACTGAGATACTTGACGTACTACTTTAAGCAGTAAGTTATTACCAGTATTTTGGATCAATGTTGGGGACATTTTCCGAATAAATTGAGGAAACTTGACACCTACTTTTAAATCAAGGTTCCATTCTGCTCCTGTGATTACTGAAGGTAGTCCCATTTTTTCAATGTCCTTCTGACTACAGAATTGATCTGTGGGTAACTCTACCAATTTCATTTCTGATTCAAATTTAACTTCATATCCAGGTGGTGTATAATTAGGCACAGGAATTGTTCTAATTCTATATATTCCTACTGAATCTGGTGGGACTAATTCCAAACCAATTCTAGCTTCTACTTGATATCCAAAAGAGCCAAATTTGCCAATCAATAAATCATAGCCATTTTCTCCAATCGGCTCAACCTTCATTGGATGAGCGCATTTACAAAACCAACTCCGGTGAGATGCGAAATGTTTGGCGACAGTTTCTACATCTGCATATAATTCCATGCAGTTACTATATTGAGTCTTAAACCAGGTAATAGAGTTAGTCTCTGGTATATCTATTTCATTTGTATCTAAGTAAAAATCACTAATCAAGTTTTTGTCCATTTCTAAGGTTTGATGTCCCAACAAATTCTGATTCATGATTAGACCTCTGGTGTATATATATATACACTATAACCAATAAATTCAAGATATCCAAACTGTTATGTCAGTTTAGCCAAAAAATTTATATTTATTTGTTAACAAGATTGATTTTTAATTCTGCTGACCTAATGATAGGGAATTTACTCAAGGGTAAGGTACAGCTATGAGAGGTAAAATCCCTCTACCACAAAGGTTTTATTTAAACCCCGTCCAATTAGGCGCAGGGCTGTTTCATTCTCGATAGGCACAAAGACACGGAGACACGGAGACAGGTCAACACGGGGACGGAGGCTTTTTATTTCTGATTAAAAGTTGACTTTTCACTATGTTAGTTAGAGCAAAACGGATGCTTATTCCCTGAAAAATCGGCAAATGCGTGGTAAATTTCCCTATTCTCCTGTCCTCTAATCTCCCATTCTCCCTCAATCGTTCACTTACGATACTTTGAAACAGCTTTTGTCCAATTAGGCGAGGTCTTCTTTAGATATTTCTACTTCATATCGTTGAAATCTAATGTAAATGGCAGAGCCTAAACACTTTTTCAAAAATTTTAAGGGATGTATATTATATTACAAATTTAACTTGATTGATTAATACCTAATGATAATTTTTTATTTATGTATGTTGGGTAAATCATACTTGATTCTCGTTGAATTGGAGATAGTGAGACCTCAATGATTCCTGGCTAGTTAATTAGCTAAAATTCATACTAATTATTTGAAAATATTCAAGCAAATAAGTATTGAATTCACCCAGACTAAAAACTATAATTTTTTATAATACCAAGTTGAAAAAGTAACCCTACTCACCTTACCTCCTGACTGACGGAATACTCTCAACCTGAGTAGCTCAATTACATGAAATTGGTATCAAAAGCGATCGCTTGTTGGCTATTCCTAGTTATCAAATATTTCAATAGTTAAGCATAGTTTTAAGTAACTAGATTATAATGTTGTTGTTATAGGACTAGGCATTAAAGCTCGGACATTTATAAATCCTGGAACCTTTTAATAGTCTACTGTTCCCTATTCCCGCTTCGCGTAGCACTACACCACAATTAAGTAATATTTTATATACTAAATTTGTCGTAAAAAGTGACTTTTATTTAAGTATTCAAAAAAGAGGATGCAAGTTGTGATAACTTGAGTTAAGCTAAGTATTTCTGAGAGAGTTTTACCATAAAACTCTCAAGAGAATAGTTGAAAATATCACCATTAACTATTTAATTTAGATGCGTTCTGTTAAACCTAGAATTATAAGAAAAAGACTAAAACCTTCCCAGGTACGTTTTATGCTTTTCAAACGCCTAATTTTTATATCAATACTTATCGTTTCTTTTATATCTTTTTTCCAAATTTTCAAGGGTAACTATAACGTAAATAAACAACAGGAATTAACCAAGTTAAATGCTCCTCAGAAATATAATTACGGTGAAGGAGAAAAATGGCCACGACTAGCAATGAAAGGTGGAGACCCTTATATTCGAGCATTAATGCGAACTATTTCTGCAAGCGAGTCTAATTACCCGGAACCTTATCATGTTGTCTATACAGGTAAAAAGTTATCTAGCTTAAGTAAACATCCAGACTGGTGTATCACAATTGTGTCTGGTCCAAATAAAGGAAACTGTAGCACAGCAGCAGGTAGATATCAAATGTTAAGCAATACTTGGTATTTAATGGCAAAACGTTATCATCCTCAACGTGGTTGGTTTCTGTTTTGGGAGCATTACAGTTTTGAGCCAAAATATCAGGATGCTGTTGTACATGGTTGGTTAAGCGATCGCAAATATTGGAAGGCAGATATTCCTGGGTTGCTCAGACAGGGAAAGTTAAACAGAGTTTTGCGGTTATTATCTGGTACATGGACAAGTTTAGGATATGGAATTGAAACTAACTCTATGAGTAGACATTTACCAAGTGTCTATCAGGAAGTTTTGCAGGATGAATTAAGTTTGTTAGGAAATAGTTTGGCTGAGAAACAAGCAAATTCTGTAGTAGTTGAGTATTTTCCTAAAGATGTTGATAATGGAGTAGTTGAAAAAGCTTTAAGAAATTTAGATTATCAGTTAATACTATTACCAAGTGTGACAGTAGATGTGCCTAGTAATTCAATTTGGTTTGGTTCAAAAGTAAACAAAGAAGATGTTAAATTAGTTGCAGAAATATTAATTAGTTCAGGTGTAGAAATTAGAGCTATTCGACCTTTTAATAAAGATGTAGAATTTGCTGATTTATTAATTCAAGTGGGAGCTGATCCAGAAATACAAAATAGACCGTCTTTAACTTTAAATGAAGTGCGTAGCATCTCTAGTTTTTCTACAGATGATTTATTGTTGAGTAGAGAATTTGATTCTACCTGGGATTAAGGTTATTTATTAGCTGATTATTTTCCGGAATATTTAACCTAAATTAGGAAGGTAAAATTAGAATAGAAATAAACCTAATTAGAGGTAATTTATGGAAGCTGGTGTAGTCGCTTTAGCAAGTTGGGGATTATCAAAAATAGCTGATTCTTTGTGGGATACAGCTTGGGATAAAGGAGGCAAAAGTCTTACTCAATCTCTCAATAAAACAGATATAGAAAAGGCAATCAAATCTGGAGAAAAAGCTGTTAAGGAATGGGAAAATAAACTTCTTCCGCAACAGCTTTTATTTTATTCGGCTAAAAAAGATGGTTGGAATGGAGTTAATAAATTTCTCAGTCAATATTTTCAAAATTATACTGTTTTAACAGAATTAAAAAAGCCATTAACTAATCATGGGAAACCAGATATTGATATTTTAATTACCATCTTTCAAAAAGAAGCTGAGGCGAAAAATATTAAACTAAATCAACAAACTTTAAAGCCTTGGCTAGAAACTTTTATTAATGCTTATTTTCAACAAACCGATACTTATATTAAATTTCAGGTTGCCAAACAAAACTATTTTGAACAGTTAGCTAATTGGTTTGATGATGTGAAATTTGCCGGGATTTCTGTGCCTGGGCAAGAAGTAGAAAAGTCAGAGAAATTAGCCTATATTTTTGTCATGCCAGATGTGGTAGAGGATGTCTCGACGGGAGGAGGTTTTGAACAGGATTTATTATTAGGAGGAAGTGGGGAAACACTAGAAAGGGAATTATTAGCAAATACCACAGGTAGAAAATTTTTAGCCTCCGAATTATTGACTCAAAGTCGAGGGCGTAAATTTGTTATCTTAGGTGCGCCTGGTTCGGGAAAAACAACTTTGATGAGTTATTTTGCGGTGATGTTGGCATCTATCCCCTCAACCCAGGAGTCAATCCCCCCAACCCCCCTTCGTAAGGGGGGCTATAATGCGGAAAGTTTTGTGGATGAAATTAGCGATACGGCTGATGCTACATTGCGCGATCGCCAGACTCAATCTTCTTCCCCCCTTTCAAAGGGGGGCCAGGGGGGATATCTAGGTTTAGATACTGAAACCGACTGGCTGCCAATTTTAATCAAAATGCGCGACTTAGCCAGACATCCAGATAAAAGCATTCTGGAATATATTCGGATATTTGCCGAGAAAACTATGGCAGTCAAAACTTTACCGACGGGATTTTTTGAGCATTGGTTGGAAGATGGCAGAGCGTTAATATTGTTGGATGGTTTGGATGAAGTTGCGGAAGAAGGCAAACGTTATGATGTTGTCAGACGCATCGAGAATTTTTTAGGGCAGTTTGATAGAAATCGGGCAATAATTACATCTCGCCCGGCGGGGTATCGACGCGACTTTTTCCACACAGAGGAATTTCCCCACTATCAAATGCAGTCTTTTGATGATGAGAAGATTTCGGCGTTTATCAATAATTGGTATGATAGTCGGTTTAAGGATAAAACCGAGGCAGAAAGACGGAAAGAAAGTTTGCAAAAGGCGTTGGATGATAATGACAGGATTAAATTGTTGGCACGAAATCCTTTGTTGTTGACGATTATTGCTTTGATTCATCGGTATCAGGCGGTTTTGCCGAAGGAAAGACATCGACTTTATAACAAGGCGGTGGAAACTTTGTTAATTTCTTGGGATGCGAATAAGGAGTTAAGTAGTGATGGGCGGGTGAAATATTTGGGTTTGGATGATTTACGCAGGTTGATGGAATTATTGGCATATTGGGTGCATACTCAGGGAAATGTTGGCAATGGCGAGGGTGGTACTTTGATAGATAAGGATGAGTTGATTTCTCAGTTGAGTCGAGAGATTAAGGGGTTGAAGCAGGTGGAGTTGTATCAGGCGAAGGAAGAGGCGGAAAGATTTGTAGATTTGATTCGGGAACGCACTGGTTTGTTGAATGAACAGGGGCAAGACTGTTATGCTTTTGTACATAAGACTTTTCAGGAATATTTGTGTGCTGAGGAAATTGACTATCAGTTAGAAAATGAGTTTGATTTTGGAATTATTTTAAATGCCATTCGAGAACATTTGCATGATGCTCACTGGCGAGAGGTTTTATTATTGTTGATAGCGCAACAAAAGCCGAAAAATGCAGCGAAGGCAATTCGAGCAGTTTTGAATAATAGTAGTGAGTATGAGGAATGGTTGCATCAGGATTTGTTTTTTGCTGGAAATTGTTTGGCAGAAGATCCGAAAGGTTTGCGGGGTGCTGATGGTGACTTGGTGCAGGAGATTTTGGAGAGGTTGGTTGAGTTAGAGGTGAGTAGTGAGGATAAAGTTGGTGAGAAAGTTCGGGAAGAGGTTTATCGGATTTTTTGTAGTTTGTATGAAACTGATTTTGAGGGGGAAGTTTTGGAGATGTTGAAAGAGCAGGCAGATTTGATTGATGAGTCGAGGTTGCTGAAATATCGAGCAGAGTTAGGGGAAAAGGATGAGGTAATCAACTACTTACTGCTACGACTTCAGGATGATGATTCTGCTGTGCGTGACAGAGCAGTCATATCTTTAAGTAGGTTAAAAAATACCTCAGAAACTGTAATTAAATCCCTACTAGAATTGCTTCAGGATAAAAATGATGATGTTCGTAGGACTTCAGCTGATGTTTTGGGTAGATTGAAGAATAGCTCAGAAACCGTAATCAACTCCCTACTAGCACGGCTTCAAGATGAAAATTCTGGTGTCCGTGGGAGAGCAGCCGTAGCTTTGGGCAATTTGGGTAAAAATTCCGAGACTGTAGTCAATGCCCTACTACCTCTGCTTCAGGATGAGAATTCTGCTGTGCGTGGGTGGGCAGCCGTAGCTTTGGGCAATTTGGGTAAAAATTCCGAGACTGTAGTCAATGCCCTACTACCTCTGCTTCAGGATGAGAATTCTACTGTATGTTGGAGGGCAGCCGATATTTTGGTCAATTTGGGTAAAGATTCCGAGATTGTAGTCAATGCCTTACTACTTCTGTTTCAGGATGAGAATTCTAGTGTGCGTGGGAACGTAGTCTATAGTTTTGGCAAATTGAGCAAAAATTCAGAGACTGTAGTCAAAATCCTACTACCTCTACTTCAAGATGAGAATTTTCATATCCGTGGGAACGCAGCCTATAGTTTTGGCAAATTAAGCAAAAATCCAGAGACTGTAGTCAATACCCTACTACCTCTGCTTCTAGATGAGAATTCTACTGTGCGTTGGATAACAGCTCTAGCTTTAGGTAAATTTGGCAAAAATTCCCATCATTTCCTCCCCACGATTATTCAATGGATTCAAAAACACCAAGATTCAGAATATGTCGGCAGAGGTATTGATGTGCTGTGGTATTTAGTTGTAGGTGAGGAAAGTTAAGTCTAGTAGCTTGGGTTGACGTTAAGGAAACCCAACAATAATTAGGTAGATGTTGGGTTCGCTGTCGCTTAACCCAACCTACTCAATTCACTTTTAACTATTGTTCAATGGATTCAAAAACACCAAGATTCAGAATATGTCGGCTCTTGTATTGATGTGCTGTGGTATTTGGTTGTAGGTGAGGAAAGCTAATGTGAAGTTTCGTAGGTTTGGTTGAGTCACGTTTGCGGAGTATTTCCAACGGAAAAACCCAACAATAATTAGGTAGATGTTGGGTTCGCTGTCGCTTAACCCAACCTACTCAATTCACTTTTAACTATCATTCAATGGATTCAAAAACACCAAGATTCAGAATATGTCGGCTCTTGTATTGATGCGCTGTGGTATTTAGTTGTAGGTGAAGAGAATTAAGACAATGAGGCAGTCTTTAATTAATTGATAATTACCTGAAAGAAAACCGTGAGGGAATTGAATATAAGGAAATTCAAAAGCACTTTTTTTCTCTTGAAATAGAAGGCTTTATACCTTAATTTTTCGGTGAAAATTCAATAGTTAGACAGTAGGAGTATCCTACTCCCTTTATCAATCAAAAATTCATTAGTTGTTTTAAAAATCAACTATAGTGCTATAGTTGCCCTAAAAATCAATTACTTCTTTTAGACATTTCTTTCAACTAATACCAAGTAGATATAGATATAGGTATTTTCCTAATGCCGCACAAACATTTCCCAGAGCAAAAGACAGTCGCTATAATTCCCGCTATAGATCAATTTTTTTTTGTATAGCACCACTAAATCAATAATCAATCTTCTGGCTTTCGACTAGCTATTCGCTATCCAATTCTGCCAACCAATTAGACAAATCCTCCAAACTGCTAAAGCTTAAAATTGCTCCTCCTAAATCTTCCAACTTTTCCATAGATAATTGTTGAATATTCTCTTTGATTATTGCAGTAATTTCTCCTGAAAATTTGCTCTCCAGTTGACCTAATATTAATGTCTGCATTGACAACTTACCAATTTCTAATCCTTCCTCTCGTCCCTCCTGTCGAGCTAAGATAATTTCACCTGTACGATCTTCCAAAAACATTTCTCGCTTATGTACTTCTTCTAATTCTTTTCTAGATAAATTTGCTTCACTTGCTCTATTCAAAGCTTTTTCTATCTCTTCAACTTCTGCCAAAGTATTAGGAATTACTTCTA
>JBFRWR010000796.1:0-13514 GCA_051439685.1 Trichodesmium sp. | reverse complement strand
AAGCAATTTGCAAAAAAGACATATAGTAACCTACTAATTGGGAATTAGCATCTAAATATATTGCATATATTGGTAATAGAGGAGATAAACCTCTAGCTACCATAGCTACCGCAAGTCGATGTAAACCAAGAGCTAACATTTGTTTTTTCTTCATCTATTTTTATTCATCTCAGAGTCATAATTTTCAAGTTTTTTAGCTCAAATTAACTATTATCAAAATTGTCACAACCAATCTAGGATTACCATAGAAAATTATTAAATACATAGAAGTAGAAAAAATATATTTATAGTCATTTCAAATAAGGATGAAACACTTTTTTGACTGAAACCCTTTCTAGGTAAAGAAACACTTGTCCCAGTCTTATTCAGAATGACTATAATCTGGCAGAAGAAGTTGGCGATATCTAAATAAATTTAGTACATTGAAAACTTTTATCCTGAGTTATGCTCGCTTTTATAAAATACATAAATAAACCTTCTACGAAATAGAGAAAATAAATTACCAGCAATAGCAACATAAACATCACTAGCTCCAAGCATTGCATAAATTTCCCCATCAATATATTCATGTTTAATCTGTTTTTTTCTTATATCTGAAGATATTCTTCAGGTGTGATACTAAAATCGTTAGCAGAAGCAATCATAGTTAAATTTTACAAGCTAAACTATAAATAATTTTCTCACTTCCATAGTAGTAATATAGGAAAAAATATAGTTATTTAATCAAAAATAAACAACAGATGTTTCTTGCTATGAGCAGTTATATTCAGAGTAAGTATAATTATAAAAATCTTAAATTATTTGTCAAAATTTTGAGGATTATATAAAAACTTTGAATCTCTGCCTCCTTTTCCATCAAGTCTCTTGTATAAATGCTATTGTACCAATGGATAATTGATAATTAATCAATCAGCTTTAAAGGCTTTCCTTTTAAAGTGCTATACCAATCCTAAATAGGTTGCCACAAATCAAAAATTAGATAAAAAAGTTGAAACTCCGACCTGTTCACTGTTACCGATTCCCTAAAAATCACTAAGATTTTTGGCACGAATAAAATAGGATTGCTATATAGCAATCCTAAATAGGTTGCCACAAATCAAAAAGTAAATAAAAAAGCTGAAACTCTTACCTATTCACTATTCCCTAAAAGTAGTAAGATTTTTATCCACAAATAAAATAAGATTACTATAGGAGATTTACTTATCTTCAATTCTCTGGTTTTTAACCAGAAGTAATTATCTATAGCAATTCCCATACTGGTAAGGTACAAAATTTGAAGTTTGAGCGAACAGGGAACAGGGAACAAAAAGACAAAAATATAACCGTACCTGACTACTCTGGGAAAAGCTATATTATCAATTAATGAAACAGCTTAAATAAAACTGCAATAGATGTGCCTGCTCTAGATATAAACTTTGATATTCGCCATAATTTATCCCTATTATTGTAGTAAAATTATCTAGTTATTCAGAAAATATCATCTATTTAATTATGAACTTTGCAACTAGAATGAATGGTTTAGGTGGCGATGCAGCAATTGAAGTTTTTACTAAGGCAAAAAAGTTAGAATCTCAAGGTCGAAATATTATTCATTTAGAAATAGGTCAACCTGATTTTAAGACTCCTCAAAATATTCGGGAAGTTGCTTTTCAAGCCATGAATAATGGCTATACAACTTATACTCCAGCATCAGGTTTATTAGAGTTAAGAGAAGTAATAGCAGAACATATTTATCAAACTAGAAATATATCAGTTAATCCTGATGAAGTAGTAGTAATGCCAGGTGCAAAACCAGTCATATTTTTCACTCTTTTAGCATTAATAAATCCGGGAGATGAAGTAATTTATCCAAACCCTGGATTTCCTGTTTATGAGTCAGTAATTAATTTAGTGGGAGGTAGACCAATTCCATTACCTTTATTGGAAGAGTTAGACTTTCAATTTAGTATTGAGAATTTAGCTAATTCTATTTCTGATAAAACCAAATTACTAATTCTTAATTCTCCCCATAATCCAACTGGCAGTGTATTAACTCCTGAGTATTTAGAAGCCATAGCTAAACTGGCAGTTAAACATAACTTTTATATCCTCTCTGACGAAATTTACTCCCACTTAATGTACGATTCAAAATTTACCAGTATCATCAGTTTTCCTGGTATGAAAGAACGCACAATTTTATTAGATGGGCATTCAAAAACCTATGCCATGACAGGATGGCGTTTAGGTTATTCTATTTCTCCCAAACCAATAGCAGAAAAGTTAGACCAGTTGATGTTAAATTCCAATTCCTGTGCTTGTTCATTTACTCAAATAGCTGGCATAGAAGCTATCAAAAATTCTCAAGAATTTGTCAAAGAAATGTTCGCCGAATTTAAACAAAGACGTGATGTTATTGTCGAAGGTTTAAATTCTATTCCAGGTATTAACTGTCGAAAACCAGCAGGTGCTTTTTATGCTTTTCCCAATGTGAAGCAACTGCCGATAAGTTGTGAAAAACTAGCAGATTATTTATTAGCTGAAGCTGGAGTCGCTTTATTACCCGGAACTGCCTATGGAAAATTTGGAGATGGATATTTAAGGTTGTCTTACGCAAATTCAATTGAAAATATTCGCGAAGGTATTAGTCGGATAAAAACAGCGAGTGCTCCACTATAACTCTCATATTCCAGTCATAAACTTTTCTCTTTCTCTAGGAGTGAGGCAAATTTTCACGTCGATTTCTTCGGGCAAAATTATGTCATTCCCAGATTAGTTAATCAGAGAAAATCTAATTCTTTTTTTGCCTAGATATTTCGGAGCAAAACAGCGAGTGATCAAGTCTAACTCTACTATTTCAGTCAGAAACTTTTCTCTTTATCTAGGAGTAAGGAAAATTTTTACTCCGATTTATTCTAGGAAAATTATGTCATTCCCAGATGAGGTAATCAGAGAAAATCTAATTCTTTTTTTGCCTAGATATTTCGGAGCAAAACAGCGAGCGCTCCACTATAACTCTCCTATTTCAGTCATAAACTTTTCTCTTTCTTTAGGAGTGAGGCAAATTTTCACGTCGATTTCTTCGGGCAAAATTATGTCATTCCCAGATTAGTTAATCAGAGAAAATCTAATTCTTTTTTTGCCTAGATATTTCGGAGAAAAACAGCGAGTGCTCCACTATAACTCTACTATTTCAGTCATAAACTTTTCTCTTTAAAGGAAGCTTTTAACCTTAATTATTTAATTATTAATTATTCGGTAAAGTTAAAATTGACCAACCTTCATTGCTTTCTCTTTTGGTTTTCTTTCAAAGAGAAATTTTGGCTTTAATAATACTCGCAATAATAACCAGAAAGATTTTAATTCACCTGGTGTTTTCCGTCGTTGCCATTGTCCAGGACGACAAAATAATAATTCTATTAATTGCCGTTTTTCAGATAACTTAACTTCCTCAAATCTTATTTTTATACAGGTAAATTCACCACTCATTTTTAGAGCAGTGATTTTCCCTGCTAAACAAATTTTTTCCTCAATAATTTTCAATCTGACTGGCAAATTTTTTCCTACTAAACTAGAAGGAATTTGATGATTAATCTCTATCTCAGCTCCCACCTCTGATATTTGTTTAGTTATCCCCCAAAATGTCTGATTATTAATTCGCAGTTTTACCACCCTTCGTAGATTAAACCATTCATATACGTCTAGTTTAGGCACATCAATTAATATTAACAATGCTATAGCAATTATCACCAGATTATATATACTCCAAAACAACCCTAAATTTAAACCTTCTATGTTTCTACTTACTTCCCAAGTATCATGGAAATACCTATCAAAATTTAACCATAAACTTATAATATTTAGTCCGAATACTAGAATTAAAGGCAAAGCCAAATTCCAATTAAAATAGTAGCGAGTGCTTTTAATTCCTTTTGGTGTAACTTTAAATCCTCTTGAGAATGGATGTACTAAAGCTTTAATTATTGTTACTGCTAAAGGAAAAGCAAAAACTACACCATAAAAACTTGATAAAAATGCTGACCTAGAACGATAATTCAACCAAGAAAATACAGTTAAATTTACCAAATAATAAGGTAGAAAAAAATATAAATATTCAGCAGTAGTAGCTTTAATTGGAATTACATTTAAAAAGCCATAACCTAAAGGCATTAATAAAAAACCAACATTAGTAACGCTAGTAAACCAATGTAAAAATGCTTCTAAATATGCCAATCTTTGGATTAAAGATAATCCAGGAATTGTCAAAGGATTAGAATTAATAAAAAATGCTTGTAAAGTTCCTCTTGCCCATCTTAATCTTTGAATTGCATGACTAGAAATATTTTCTGCAGCTAAACCAGCACTTAATTTTTCCTCTAAATAAATTAGACGATAACCTTTAGCTGATAAACGAACTCCAGTAAAATAATCTTCACAAATTGATTCTGTCACAAATCCGCCAACTTCTTCTAAAGCTTTTCTTTTCACAACAAAAGAAGTTCCTACACAACCAACTCCACTAACACCATCTCGAATAGGTTGAATTTGTCGGTAAAATATTTCTTCTTCTGGAGTTAAGATATTTTCTAAACCTAAATTTCTAGAAATAGGGTCGATATTATAAAAAGTTTGCGGAGTTTGTACTAGGGCAACTTGTTTATTTTGGAAAAATCCTAAAGTCCGAATTAAAAAAATTTTTGTGGGAATAAAGTCAGCATCAAAAACAACAATAAATTCACCATTTGTTTTACTAATAGCGTGATTTAAGTTTCCAGCTTTGGCATGATAATTATCGTCTCTAGTCAAATATTCACATCCTAATTTTTCTGCTAATTTTTTCACCTCCAGTCTATTAGTATCATCCAATAAATAGACTTTTTTATTGAGATAATCTAGGGCTTGACAACCAATAACAGTACGTTCCAAAATAAACTCAGGTTCGTCATAAGTTGGAATCAAAATATCTACTGATGGCTGAAAAGTTTTATCTAAAACTGCCTGAGAAAAATAGTCTGCTTCTCTCTGACGATTTCTGACTCTAACCATTAAAAATAAAAGTAGAATACTACTACTTAGTGCCAAAATTTCTAGACCAAATAAACTAAGACTAAATACACCATTTACTGGGTCAGCTAAATTTAAAGTTGAGAGGGTTCTCCAGGATAAATAACGAATAGTTAAACCTAATAAAATTCCTACTACTAATACTCGCGACCAATTTTTGGGAGTAGGGGAAATTTTCATAATTCCTTGGGTTATTAAAAATAGTAAAATTGTCGGCAAAATTAAATATTTACTATTCTCTTTTGGTTCCTGTACCAAGATTGGTGGATTTTCTTGAAAGTAATGAATTTGAGCAAAAAATTCGTCTATCTGACCAATACCTGCAAACCAAGTAACCACAATAATTGTTAATAGTGTAAATCCTCCTATGAGTAATAGTGTCGCTAGATGTAATTTGACAGAAATCAGATTATTAATCTGATTTTTGATAAACTTTTGTCCAATATTTTTTGAGGTAGTCATGGTCTGTCATCTCTAGTAATAGTAACTTAACTAATCAGACAAATATTATCTGCTTAATCTGAGGTTAATTATAATTAATCCTGAGATTTTGATGAGATTTATTCAATCTTCAACTAATTAATCAAGCAAGTCTCTATCCATCAATTTTTCAAATTAAACTAACTTTGTCTAAAATTATGTTACTAATGATCCTAGATTCAATTTTATCGGCTAATTAACTAGAAAAAAATCAAGCAAAATCATACTAATTTCATAAATTTTTTCTAGATTAAGTGTAAAATTAAGCCTTCAGCAATTAGCAAGCAACCTCCCGAGGAACTGCGTGCTTCAGCTATTGCTCTTGATGTAGAATAAAAGCTTTATTTCAACCATTTTATTCAGAGATATTATTCAGCCAGAAACTTACTACAAAAGTCTAAAAGTTAGCTCTATATTCATTTTAAATGGGAGGGGCTTTGTTGCTGTTTGCGTAGCATTCCGCAGGAAAAGCTGAGAGCTGACAGCTAATAGCTAAATGCTTACGATTAAGTTGATTGGTAAATTGTATGTGTTAGTTTTCAAGTATGAGCTATATACCCGCTTTTACTCTTAACTATTATTATCTAGAAAGACCAAGAGAGTAATTATCAATTATTGGTAAAAATTTAGATATGAGATCAAAAGCCTAAATATCTTAGAGATTGAATGTATCAATAAATATCAAAATGAGATAGGGAAAAGGTAATAGGGAGGAAGAAATCAAGACAACTATTGCTGACTTAAAAATCTAGGAATATATTTACCAAATAATTAATAATTAATATAGCAATCCGCCCATAGGTTGTGACAAATTAAAAAGTAAATAAAAAATTTTAAACTCCCACCTGTTATCTTTTATCTGTTGTGTTGGTTTTTCCCTAAAAAGTAGTAAGATTTTTGCCACGAATATGCGGAGGATTTCTATAGTTAACACCAATTTCCTAAAGTCAGGCTCCAAATAATTGTACATCTTAGATTTCAAGTGTGATAGATACTTTTACAAGTGTTGTTTAAGTTTATAAAATTGGTATAATAATTCAGAATTAAGAGTTGATAGTCGATTAATTATTCATGCAAAAATTCACGTCTTGAAGCCTCCCCTTCGATAGAGATTCAATCAAAAATTTTCCTTTTAGTCAATTCCCTTTTTCAGAAGTGATAATTATTTATTGCTGAGTAATCTTACCTTTTGATTATTTATCTACTTAATATTTTTCACGAAAAAAAATCGGATTTTCATACAATAATACCTATTCTATTATTTTGATAAATTTTTGCTCAAGATAGTAAATAGTGATTAGATTTTTTGATGTTTTTTCTATCAAGTTATTCTTTAATATAAAGATAAGATTTAGCATTTTTTCTCTGTAGCTGATTCTTCTAGGTTATATAGCACTACAGATTAAGGTTAGAGTCATTTTCTTCTAGATTTTGAGCATAAATTTACTTACTTTCAGGTAGGAAAAGATAAATTTTCTAGAAGCTCTAAATAAGGTATTTTCTTAAATACACAAAATGGCACAGTTGAGAATGAAATAGCCCTGGATTAAGGCTAGGAAATTGCTAATACCAATTTGAAAAAAGAATGTTACAAATACTAAGGGTGATAAAAATAATTTTCAGAAGATATTCCTTTGACAAAAAAGATTATTTACTAACTAAATGATGGTATTAAAGGCATTAATTCTGACTTCTGACTCTTGACTCCTAAAAAATTCCATAGTCATTTGTAGAAAACATTTATCAAAATGGTATAAATCCAGTTTTTCGCCGAGCATTTCCCCAGAAAAACCCTCTTAACATTTTGCTGTTTATTGTTCCGTATTCCTTATCGCTACATATTTCAGACAATTCAAAAAATTAGGTTATCTATTCCAATAACTTGCAATAGATAACCCAATCAAGATGACTTAATACCAATTTTATGTAATGCTACACAGAATTATAAATTTATTAATTTGTTATTCTTTATCTATAGTCAACTGTGAGTAAACTGTTATTTTATGCAACTTCATATTAACTGAGTATTAAGTACAACAAAATAGTGAATCAAATTACATTTCTTGCTTAAAATCTGCTAAAAGTTCTATCAAATCAGTTTGACACTGCATCGGCAACAAATCAATGAGAGGAACTTCCTTTCTACCAGCACCTAACTTAACAGGAACGCCCTGTAATATTTCCACAACTTTACTTTCAGAAGGTACATCTTCAATCAGTATAGGATAAAACTTTTCAGCCAAAGTTAAATGTAGTTTCGCATCAGATAAATAGAGATGCCAACCAGTAATATCAATATAAACTTTATCCCCTATTTCTGCTGC
The DNA here is from genome assembly GCA_051439685.1 of Trichodesmium sp. Classification (GTDB taxonomy): domain Bacteria; phylum Cyanobacteriota; class Cyanobacteriia; order Cyanobacteriales; family Microcoleaceae; genus Trichodesmium. Next base: position 5,670 of record JBFRWR010000796.1, on the reverse strand, counting down.
TAAACTTTCAATTATTTGTGTTGTACTACCATTAGTCATAAGAATAATAAAACCTAAATTTTTTAGCTACATCATCACTTTAATTATCCTATGCAGAATCTTGATTAGTAGAAGCATAATCTGCAAGGACAAAAATGTATATCCCATGAATCAACAATAAGAACACCCAACCACCTGTCACCCAGATAGACCAAGGCCAAGTTGCTGCTGTAAGATTACGGAAAAACCATAAACCAGAATTACTAGCAGCAAAAATAGCTACATGAATAGCAAAATTCATTCGGTCATCCAACTTCCGGAACTCAGGGTCATTACGGTCAGGTTTGCGAGGCCAACGAGGAGGCATAATACTTTAAAAAAAATTTAATTACTTTTCAGTTTCTTTAAATATTGTAAAGGCAACTCAGCAATATTTATTTTCCCTACCTAAATTTTATAGCTAAGAAAGAATTGGTGAGGACATGGACTCATTAAAAATCTTAGTATTAGGAAATGTTTTTTCAACTACTCCCTACTCCCTACTCCCTACTCCCTACTCCCACTCCCTACTTAGAAACATAATCTCCAGACTGACCCCCACTCTTACTCAAGAGACGAATAAACTCAATAGAAATCGACTTTTCCAAAGCCTTAGCCATATCATACAAAGTCAAAGCAGCCACAGAAACTGCCGTTAAAGCCTCCATTTCCACCCCAGTTTCCGCCTTAGTCTTGACCATCGCCCGAATTTCATATCCTGGCAACTGTGGATCAGGAATTAACTGAACATCTATTTTTTGTAAAGGTAATGGATGACATAAAGGAATAAGTTGGGCAGTTTGCTTCGCCGCCATAATCCCCGCTAACTTAGCAGTGCCCAAAACATCACCCTTTGGACTATTACCCGCTTGAATAGCTTCAAAAGTTTCTAGTAGCATCCGCACTTGTCCCGCTGCCTCAGCTTGACGCACAGTCGGCACTTTCGCCGATACATCCACCATTTGAGCTTTACCCTCAGAGTCCAAATGAGTTAAAGTTTGCTCAAATTTAGAAAAATCTCTTGTCATCTGATTAATTTGTGCTATTATGTTTTATTAGTGCAGGATAAAAGTTAATTAATTTAGTTTTTACCTAAAATCTATCATAAACATCGGGGCCTGTAGCTTAGTGGATAGAGTGCGTGGCTACGGACCATGAGGTCGGGGGTTCGAATCCCTCCAGGCCCGTATTAATGATTAACAGCATAAGTATCTTGTCCCTGACCAACAGCAAATCTAATGGAATGGGGCAAGTCTTTGTTTGACATTGTGATAAATGCAATTATTGCTATACAAGCAAGACAAGCATCAACAGCGAACATAGCTCTATAACCAAGTTGTTCAGCAACAAGACCGAAAGTAGGTCCAGCTATAGCTAATCCTAAATCAAACCCACCAATACAAAGAGAGAAAAACTTACCTCTTTGATCTGGGGGACATCGGTCAGCCGTCAAAGCAATCATCATTGGTAAGACTAAACCAGCAGAAGACCCTCCAAAAATAGCTGCTATTAAAACCATGTTACTACTATTTGCAGTCCACAAAGTTAACATACCCAATAAACTAAATACCAAACCACTACTAATAAAAACGCCACGACCAAATTTATCAGAAGCTCGCCCAGTAAAAATACGGATAATAAAACTAGCGATCGCCCTAACGCTGTAAAAGAGTCCAGCATTCAGAGAAATATTATTTTCCTGTATATACAGTGGCATAAAAGTAACAGTTGTGCCAAATATTACACCTACCATCAACATCACAAAAGCTGGAACTAAAACTCGACGACTTCCTAATATTTGCCAGAACTTTTGTCGATCAAACTGATGGGAATGAGAATTTTTTTCCACTATTGAATGTGGTTCCCAAACTAGCAAACTACATAATAAGCTCATACTTCCTAAAGCCGAGGAAAGCATAAATAAAGCTACATAGCTAGTCGCTACTACTAAAAAACCACCTATTGCTGGCCCAATAGCCATACCTATTGGAGCACATAAACTCATATAACCAATTAATTCTCCCCGGCGATCGGGGGGAGACAAGTCAGCAACTAAAGCACTATAACCAATGGTAACTCCAGCAATACTAATACCATGAAAAGCGCGAACTGCCATTAACAAAGGAATGGACTTTAGTAATAAATAACCAATAGGGGCGATCGCTGCGACAGTTGTGCCAACTATCAAAACTAACTTTCGACTCTTTGTATCAGCTAATGGCCCTAAAACAAATCGTGAGAGTAATAGTCCCACAGCAAAGCAACCCATTACAAAACCAATTTGTTGTGTTGTGCCTCCGATATGATTTAGATAAAGAGGTAAAGTTGGCAGCAAGGTAGATATACTTGACCAAAAGAATAAGGCTGCCACAAACAAGGTTATTAAGCTGCGCTGGTATTTTTTGTCAAGTGTTTGTAATAGTTTCACAGTTAATTTACCCTGAATTACTTATCTGTTCTTATATTTTGTAACAAATTATTAAAAGTTGCACATTTGAAAGAATTGGAATGAGATAAAAGTTAGGCAAAATATTATTAATCATTAAATTTATAAAAGAATAGGGTTTGAGGTGAAAAAGCATAAACGAAAAATTCTCAAAATTATAATTAATATTAATCAGGTTGTTGTCTGCGGAATGCTGAACAAATAGCTATTGTTAGGGAGTAAGCATTTAGCCGTCAGCTATCAGCTTTTGAAATATATCTATATTAGACCTCGCCGGAAAAGAGGGAGTAGGGAGTTAGGGAGTAGGGGAAATAATTGATAATTTATACAGGATAATTGATGTTATTTTTGATTATCGGAATAGAAAATTAATTATATATTCTGGCTAATGTCTGTAACCCTAAACTAATAAATTTATTTCCACTATTACCCAATTATTAATTATTAATTATTAATTATTAATAATTAAATAATTCGCGCCTTGAAGCCTCCCCTTGGATAGGGGAAAAAAAGTGCTAGGATATTTCCTGATATTCAATTCCGTAACGGTTTTAACCAGAGGTAATTATCAATTATCCATTATCAATTAATGAATAACCTCTTCAATGTAACTGTGGTAAGGTTATTCTGATAGATTTGCTAAACCAAAATAAAACCATAATTTTATACAGCAACAACTATTGAAAAAGCTATTGCCATTGTAATTTGTAAACAACAAAATGCCCTGTAATTATTGACAGTAAATTCTGTGGAGATATAGTAATATAGAAATTCCCATAGTGGTGAGGTACAAAATTGGGCGTTGGTAATTTGAGGTATGATACCATGTCCGGATAAGAGCGGGATAGAACTTCCCATCTTGTTGACGCAACCAAAAAACTTTCTCCTTCTACTATTCTTTAGTTCTTCTTTCTTCCCTCCTGACTCCTGACTCCTGACTCCTGACTCCTAAGTAATTAAAATTAATATCATACACTAATTTACCAACGCCAAAAAGACTTTTTCAGCAAACAATATGTAAAGGTCTGCGTCGTCTCCATTCAACAGGGACGCGGCCTATAGCTCTGGGCTAATAACTTATTCGTCAGCCTCAACGTCCCACGGGACAATAAATATAACCATTAAAAAGCCGGGACATGATCCCGGCTGCTTGTCTTTGCTTTTACAGGCTAGGTTTTAAGTTAGAAGCTGTGCGCGTGCAGTATCTCCATCACATTACAGAGATAGGCAATGCCAGAATAATCGTCGAAAAACTCCCCTGCGACCCGATCGGAAATCTGCACAGCCGTCTCCCGATCGCGGGTGAGTACCTCAAACTTTATATTTGAGGATTTTTCGCCAACGATAGGTTGTCCCGACGAGCGAACGTTACGACTGCCTTTACCGCCGACTTCGACCACCGTATAACCGGTCGCCCCTTCTTCGTCAATGATCTTGCCGATCTTTTTCAGCAGCAACTTTTCCGTGACGATGACGAGCTTGCTAGCTTGTTGGATAGTGTGGGGGGTTTCTGATTCCTGAGAGGAGTTGCCCTCTGCTTGGGTAGAGGAGTTGCCCTCTGCTTGGGTAGAGGAGTTGTCCTCTGCTTGGGTAAAGGAGTTGTCCTCTGCTTGGGTAGGGGAGTTGCCCTCTGGTTGGGTCATGGGGGTTTCCTCTGGTTGGATCATGGGGGTTTCCTCTTGATGCTTGTAGTAATTGAACTATAGAACCCATTTGGGATCTATTGATAATTATAGATGGAGAGTAGGGGAGTAGGGAAGTGGGGGAGATGGTCATTTCAGTTATCAGTTATCAGTTATCAGTTATCAGCACCTGTGGCTGTTTGCAAAGCATGACCTAGGAAACCCAGAGGCTTGAAATACTGAATTTGATTTTTTTCATCCCCAGGACTTACGCAAAATATGAGAAGATACACCATCTGTAGAGCTTAATGTTCATTATCCCTGACTAGATATGGCGCTTGGTGCGTAAGTCTCGATCCCCTTTTAAGGGGAGGCGTAACTACCCAATTTTTTGGTGAAGTTATATCATGTCCGGATAATTAGTGAGAGAACTCCGTTCCGCTGCGTGAGCAAACTAGGTTTCGCTTTGCGTTGACCGAAAATTTTGGGTTTCAAGCCTCCTCTTTCAAGGGGATAGAAAAAAGAACATTCCGTATTTTCAAGCCTCCTGGTTCAGCAGGAGGTACTGATAACTGATAACTGATAACTGATAACTGAAATGACATCCTCCCGACGCTGACCTGCTCTGCAGCGCGGGATTCCCATCCATCACTCAAACAGACTGTAGGGGCGAAGATATCTTCGCCCCTACTCGAACGATTCAGGGCAAGTTAACACCTCACTACTAGAAAATGCTGGCTTGCCAGTAAATACGCTTCTCTTGTGTCCGTTTAACTTCTCCTATCAGCTATATTACCTTTAAAGTAAGGAAAAAGCAATTGAGAGATTTCTAAAAATTATTTGAGAATGTGGTAGAAGTTAAATGAATACTTGCTTCATTCATTTTTATCAAAAAAAAAGGTCTAATATCATGTCCGGTTGAATAGTTATAAATAAAAATGGAGTCCTCATGAGTCAGGAGTCAGGAGGGAAAAGGAGAGAATTTTAAGCTATAAGAAGGAGAAAGTTTTTTTATCACTAATTATCCGGACATGATATAAAACCCCGCCTTTTAAGGCAAAATGTTTTTGGAGCGGGACTTCATCAAGTCAGAAGTTAGAAGTGTGAAGTCAGAAGTATCTTGTTTAATGGGAGATTGAGAAAAAGCTACTAATTGAAGACCGCTCAAATAAAATTTATAGCGGGGATCTTCAATCAGAAAAATAACTTCTGACTTGAGAAGTAATTGATAAAAAATTGGTAAGAATTGATTTGATGATTGGATTTGGCGAGATATCTAATACACCCAATATCCCCACCTCCGGACCTCCCCACCTCCCCATCACCCTCTCTACTTTTAAATATATCCCTAATGGGTTCTATAGGAACCAAAGAAATTGTGGGTTTCTTTTTAGGAGAAAGAGGAAAAAAAGGTGCATTAGGATTGTGGAATTAATTGCCGGGTATCTATCGGCAATTTCAGCAATTAACAATGAACAATTAATAATTAATAATTACCCCTTCTTGAAAGAAGGGGATTGGCTAAAAGGAATTTTTTTTGATTTATCCCCTTGAAAGGGGAGGCTTTAAACCTTAATTGTTGAA
>JBFRWR010000795.1:0-6291 GCA_051439685.1 Trichodesmium sp. | reverse complement strand
GGGAGTAGGGGAGTAGGGGAGTGAGGGAGTAGGGGAGAAAGATTTTTTTTGGGTTGAGGAAACGAAACTCAACCTACTAGACTGACACAGCTAAAACTGTCCAATAGAGTTTTGTTTCTAGCTGTCTTTTTCTTCCCACCCTCCCCACACTTCCCACACTTCCCACCCTCCCCACACTTCCCACCCTCCCCACACTTCCCACCCTCCCCACACTTCCCATCTAACGCACCATTTAAGGTGTGTCAGTCTACTACGTTAATTGGCTCCTGACATTGATAAATCCTGGAACCCTTTAACAGTCTACTATTCCCTATTCCCTATTCCCTCTTCCCTAGCGCTATAATTAACTATTTGCTAATAGTTTTGATTATTTAATTAACAATTCTCCTACTAGAAAAATGAAAGATTTCTTCAAATACACCTTTGCCAGTCTAATTGGCAGTATACTAGGAATTAGTGTAATTTTTGGCTTCGGATTTGGTGGATTAATATTTTTAATTATTTCGCTTGGCAGTAAAACCAAAGACTTAGGTCCACAAGTTAAAGATAAATCAATCCTAGTATTTGACCTCGCTACGACTATTAAAGATACTCAACCTATCTCGACGACGGGAGAAGCACTCCAAGAAGCTCTTTCTACTGATGAAGCTACAACTATTACTCTCCGAAAAGTAATTAATGCTATTGATGTTGCTGCACAAGACAAAAAGATAATTGGTATTTACATTAAAGGGACTAATACTCCAGGAGCAACAGGATTAGCAAATTTGCAAGAGGTACGTCAAGCACTCGAACGCTTCCGAGAAACGGGTAAAACTATTATTGCTTACGATATTGATTGGACAGAAAGAGAATATTTTTTGGGTTCTGTTGCAGATAATATTGTGATTAATCCTCTAGGAGCTTTAGAATTTAATGGCTTAAGTTCTCAAGCTATGTTTTTAGCTGGAGCGTTTGAGAAATTTGGCGTAGGAGTTCAGGTAACGAGAGTTGGTAAATATAAGTCTGCTGTTGAACCTTTTACTCTAGAAAAAATGAGTCCCGAAAATCGACAGCAAACTCTTCAGTTGTTACAGGATATTTGGGGTGAATATTTAGAAAATGTGGCTACAAGTAGAGGGTTGACTACTCAGCAGTTACAGGCGATCGCTGATAATCAGGGTATATTAATGGCAAGTGCTGCTTTAGATAGTAAGTTAGTAGATAAGACTGCTTATTATGATGAGGTATTTAAAGAACTTAAAGAGCTAACTGGGAAAAAAGAGAACGACAAGAATTTCACGCAAATTAGTCTTAACAACTATGCAAGAGTTTCAAAAGTTACTGAAACTTTTAGTGGGGATGTTAAAAGCAAAAATAAAATTGCAGTAGTCTATGCTGAGGGAGAAATAGTTGATGGAGTTGGTACTCCTAGACAGATCGGAGGTGAACGTCTAGCGCGAGAATTACGGAAGTTACGACTGGATGATAAAGTTAAAGCTATAGTGTTGCGAGTTAATAGTCCTGGAGGAAGTGCCTCTGCTTCGGAAGTTATTGGTAGAGAAGTGAGACTTACTAATGAGCAAAAACCTGTAATTGTGTCTATGGGTAATATTGCTGCTTCTGGTGGATATTGGATTTCTATGGATGCAGACCAAATATTTGCTGAACCAACTACTATTACTGGTTCTATTGGAGTTTTTGGTGTGTTGTTTAATATTCAAGAACTAAGTAATGAAAATGGAATTACTTGGGATGTGGTGAAAATTGGTCAGTTTGCCGATTTGAATAGTAATTCTCGTCCTAAAACTGAGGCAGAGTTGGCTTTGATTCAAAAGATGGTTGATTCAATTTACGAGCGGTTTATTACAAATGTGGCAACTGGGCGTAATTTACCAAAACAAAAGGTGGCGGAAATTGCTCAAGGTAGAGTTTGGTCTGGTATTTATGCTCAACAGTTGGGTTTGGTAGATGAGATTGGTGGAATAGAGTCTGCTATTAATTTTGCTGCGGAAAAAGCTGAATTGGGAGATAGTTGGCAAATTGAGGAATATCCTAAGTCTCGTAGTTTGGAGCAACGGATTTTTAGAAGTCTTTCGGGTGTCGAGGTTGGAGTATATCCTACTCGTTTAGACCCATTAACTACAGAATTTCAAAAGTTACAGGAGGAGTTAGCTAGTTTGAGGGCGATGAATGATCCTTATGGGATTTATACTCGTTTGCCTTTTAATCTGAGAATTGATTGATTTTTCTCTTGTTTGGGATTTATCTTAATGTCGGCAAATATAAATAGGGTTTGCTGAAAAAGTCTTATGGGTGAGGGTAGGAGTCAGGAGAAAAGTGTCAGGAGAAAAGAGAATTTAGAAAGATTTGCACATTAGCTGAAGATGAAAATTTTGTTATAGCAAATTAAGCGGATTTGATATAACAAATATTTGAGATTGTTCAATTTTTATTTTCATATCATGTCCGTTAATATCGGAGCGTGTAAAAGTTAGGGTAAATATCTATAGAACCCCTAACAGTATCTTTGCAAAAGTGAGGATTAGGAGACAGGAGACAGGAGACAGGAGACAGGAGACAGGAGGCGCGGAGGCGCGGAATCAGGAGTCATAATTTCGGTGAAATAGAATAGGGAAAAAAGTATAACGCATAGCCCCAATCTCCCCATCTCCCCATATCCCCATATCCCCATATCCCCATATCCCCGTCCCCCGATCTCTCCAGCTAATTTTATAGATCCCTTCAGGGGTTCTATAGGGAATTTAAGTTCTTTTCTGGCTCAATGCTGAAGTTTTTCTGACTGTTTCCTCCATACCTATTCCCTACTCCCTATTCCCTACTCCCTAGCTTTGCTATACAATACCGATGCTACCGGACATGATATCATACCTTGATTCAGCAACGCTTATTAGAGTTGTTGGGAATTAAGCTAAAAAAATGGCTAATATTATGTTCGGTTGAATACTTATAAATAACTGTTTTGAGGAGTCAGGAGTCAGGAGAGAAGAAAGGAGGAAAGTAAATATATATAATTTTAGTATTTCTTGGGTACTTTAGGTATTTTCATTCCAGAAATTTTTTGATAAATGATTATCCGAAAATGATCTAAAACCCTTATCAGTCAAAGTTTATAGCGTTGTGATGATTTGAAGACTGAAAACCTTATAGAATAATTTTTTGATCATTGTTCAACTTTTATTTCCCAACAACTCTATTGTTTATCATTGGAAATATCTATTAGCGTGTGGCAGTAGAAATAGTTTTTCCCAGTGACATTAAGGTGCGTTTAAAATTTTCAGCACGACTACGGAAATCATCACCTTCTCCTAAATCAAATGCCATTCCTTTAACTCCAGATAATAACTTTAAATAAACTTGACTTTCAGCATCTTGAGTAGCAATAACTAAATAAAATTGTTCTATTCCTACAGCTTGAATAGCTCTTACTACTTCCTCAATATTTTTAGTTTCTTTATCGGGAATATGTGGAGGAGCGTCTGTCACTAAAACAATAGCTTTATTACTTTCTAAATCAAAAGGTTGACCCAATGCCAACATTACCGCATCTAAACTACTTTCTGGTGCATCTCCCCCACCATTTGCTTTTAGTTTAGCAACTTCTTGACGGAAAATAATGGGGTTATTTGTAAAGACTTCGCCCTTAAATTTTAATACTTGATGTTCTTCATTAATTAGGCGATCGCGAAATTCTATTAAACCTACTCTTACTCTTACTCCATCTTTTTCGATAGTATCGGCAAATTCCATTATTGTTTCTTTTATTCCATCAATTTCACCCTGCATACTGCCAGTAGAATCTAACACAAACATAATATCTGCTTTACGTTTTTTTGCTAATTTTTCTGCTGTTACTTTCAGGGTTTTAGCAAGTTTTTCTGGGGGGTAAATTTTACGAGTTTTTGTTATTGGTTTTGTCTCTAATTCTGTACCACATTCATTACAGAATTTAGCAGTATCTAAATTTGAAGTTCCACAATTAGAGCAAATTTTCATTGTTTTATTAACTCCTATATTTTCAGTGAACAGTTATCAGTATCAGTTATCAGTTATCAGCATTTTCCGTTATCAATACCTCTTTTAATCAGCAGATTTGAAATACTGATTGGCAGAAATATCAGAGTTATTTTTCACTTATCAGTAGCTCTTTTTTTTCATCCTCTTATAGCGGGTTTCACAAAGGTAGGCTACAAAAATTATGCCTTCTATACTCTGCTTTTTGCCTTTAAGCTAAAATATTTTCAAATCTTTTTATCGCCCTTACTCTTCGTAATATTCTTTTTTAAAATTGGTATTAGAATGAAAATTTTGTAGTTTTTTCAAATCCAAAAAAGTAAGTATTCATCAGTCAGCTATTTATTTTAGTTTTAGTTAGATAAAAGCTGGATTAATTAAATTAAACTGAATCTTATTATAAAAGCAGACTTTATAGCAAGTCTTTTTTTTCAGTTATCAGCCTTTTCAGTTATCAGTACCTCTTTTTTTTCATCCTCTTAAAAGAGAAAGTTTGATACCTTATTTTTTGGTCAGCCTTTTCAATTATCAATTATCAGTTATCAGTTATGAGTACCTATTGTAATTTAGACTGAAAATTTGGTAGTTGTTTCAACTCCAAAAAGGCTAGAGTCTTGATTATTAATAATTTTAAATTTAATCACCTAGCGATAAGTGCTTATACCAAATTAATTGTATAAGTTCATAAAAATTAATTACACACTCTATTGACTCACTTTTTCCTGTTATATGTTCTATGTTCCCTATCTCAACTAGAAAATTTATTTGGCACGACTACTTATCTAAAAATACAAATCGTAAAAATACATCTCCTACTTTTTCAGTTATCAGTTATCAGTTATCAGCTTTTTTCAGTTAACAGTTATCAGTTATCAGTTATCAGCTTTTTTTAGTTATAGCAGATTCCAAGTATATGAAGTATAGATATTAATAATTAAATCTATCCAGTGCGATTTGTCGGGAACCGTGCATCTTGCTCGTGTGGGTTTACTAGAAGATTTATTTGGCACGACTACTTATCTAAAAATACAAATCGTAAAAATACATCTCCTACTTTAATCATATCCCCATGTTTAATTTTCAAGGGATGATTATTAATAATTTTACCTCTTAGCATCGTACCATTTTTACTGCCCCAATCTCGGACAAAATAATTATTACCTTTTCTCCTAAACTCTAAATGTTTCCTACTAATACTTGTATCAGCTCCGGCAATATCTGCACGACCTAAAATTAAACCATCACTATCATTAATATTGACAAAAGTACGCGCTCCTTTGTTACTTCCAGACTCCACTATTAATAATGGATATTCAAAATTTAAACCAGTAGGTAACTTCGGCAAATTAAGAGGAATTTTTAAATCATAAATTACCTCTTCTACTGACTGATAACGTTCCTCTGGATTAATCTTCATCATCTGGGATAATACTCGCTCTGCTTCAGGCAAAAAATCACAGTAAAAATCACTTAAATCTATCCCTATTGTCGGGGTGGGTGTTTGAGTTAAAAAGTTGATAAAATCCTCCAATCTATACCAACCAAAATGATGCCAAAAATGTTCTCCCATTGCTAACTCATAAAGAATATGACCGAGGGAATAAATATCACTTTTGGCATCGGCAACTTTGCCTCCTTCTATCAATAATTCGGGAGCCATGTAGGGAAGAGTGCCGATTATTTCTCCACTTACAGTAAGGTTTTTATCTTTAAATTTGGCAACTCCAAAGTCGATAATTTTTGTTTGTTCATGGTCGCCGACAATAATATTTGCTGGTTTTAAGTCTCTATGAATAATATTACATTGATGAGCTGCGGATGTGCCTAATAATATTTGTTTGAATATTTGTTGTTTTTGTCGATTATTGAGGGATTTTTCCTCTAATAGTTTGTCTAGAGATTTGCCAGAGAAATATTCAAACAATATTAGGTAGGTATTGGCATCCCATTCTCTGAGACCTAATACTGGAATAATGTTTTCTGAGGGAATAGTAACTGATGCTTCTAAACGGATTCTTTCTACTAAAGTTTCTCCTGGTTTGATTCCTTGAATTACTTTTAAAACATAGTTTTTTTTGCTTTTATGGTCTATTGCTTTCCACGAGGAACCAAAAGCACCTGTACCTAGAAGTTCTAATAATTCTATTTCAGCTATTTTATTGATATTGATAGGAATTTTTCCACCTACCATTAATTCTAAAGTTTTTGACATTTTTTCTGTTTTGATTTTGGTAACACAAGCATTTTGTCTGTTGATTATATTTTTTGGTTGGTAGT
>JBFRWR010000794.1:0-16168 GCA_051439685.1 Trichodesmium sp. | reverse complement strand
TATAGTCTGAATAGTTTCATTTTCTGAAGCGCATCCGGCGTGGAGATGGGTAGTCGAATTTTCTGAGTATTACTTATAGAGTCTGAATATTTTCATTTTCTGAAGCGCATCCGGCGTGGAGATGGGTAGTCGAATTTTCTGAGTATTACTTATAGAGCAATAATTAATTCATTTTCTGAAGCGCATCCGGCGTGGAGATGGGTAGTGGAATTTTCTGAGTATTACTTATAGAGTCTGAATATTTTCATTTTCTGAAGCGCATCCGGCGTGGAGATGGGTGGTGGAATTTTCTGATTATTACTTATATAGTCAGAATATTTTCATTTTCTGAAGCTCATCGGGCGTGGAGATGGGTAGTCGAATTTTCTGATTATTGCGTATAGAGCAATAATAGTTTCATTTTCTTAAGCACATCGGGCGTGGAGATGGGTAGTCGAATTTTCTGATTATTACTTATAGAGCAATAATAGTTTCATTTTCTTAAGCGCATCGGGCGTGGAGATGGGTGGTGGAATTTTCTGATTATTACTTATATAGTCAGAATAATTAATTCATTTTCTGAAACACTAGGAATATCCAAAGAAACCAGCAAAATCTCAAATATATCAGAAGACTTTCTCTGGACATACTCCCGCGCTCTCCTACGGGAGAGCGTCGGGAGTATGTTAAGCAGTTACTGCTAGTAAACTACTTACCTCTTTGGCAGTTTTAAAGAAATACTCTACATTTTCTTCAGGAGTCTTTTGCAAAACACCATGTCCTAAATTTAATATATGACCTCGGTTGCCAGCTTTGCTAATAGTTTCCAGAATGCGAGATTTGATCAACTCTTTAGAACCAAAAAGTACGCCTGGGTCTATATTTCCCTGTATGCCAATATTTTTACCAAGGCGTTGTCTAGCTTCACCAATATCTACAGTCCAGTCTACACTAACTATATCAACACCAGTCTGAGGCATTCTCTCCAATAATCCAGCACTACCATTAATATATAGAATGAAAGGTGTATTAGGATGAGTCTTCTTAACCTGCTGCACTACCAATTTTTGATAGGGTAAAGCAAAAGTTTCATAATCTTGAGGGCTAAGTTGACCTGCCCAAGAGTCAAACAGTTGGATAACTTGCGCTCCACTATTTATTTGGTAACGAGCATAAACGGCGATCGCCTCTGCTAGCTTTCCTAGAAACTGATGCAACATTTCTGGCTCACAAAAAGCCATTTTTTTGATATTTGTATAGTCTTTACAACTCTTACCTTCTATAGCATAAGCAGCTAAAGTCCAAGGTGCCCCAACAAAACCTAAAACTGCTGCCTCGTTTTTAACTTCTTGTCTAAGGGTTTGTAAAATTTCCTTGATAAAAGGCAGAGACTCTTCTGGTTCGATAGGATGAAGTTGGTCTATCTGAGATTGAGTACGAATTGGCGGATCGATGATTGGTCCTTTACTTTCGACTATATCAAAATCAATCCCGATTGCTGGAAGTGGGGTCAAGATATCTGAGAATAAAATTACTCCATCAGGTTTAAATGCGTGGAAGGGTTGCAGAGATATTTCCACAGCAATATCTACTTTTTCGGAACGCTCGCGAAATGAGGGGTATTTCTCTCGTAAATCTCGATAAGCTTTCATGTAGCGGCCCGCTTGTCTCATCATCCATACAGGTGGACGGTCTAATAATTCACCCTGAGCTGCTCGTAATAAATAGGGTATTTGGCTTGATTCGGCCATATTTACTTTACCTTCTACTTCTTAAATTTTTCATCTTAACTTGCAGGTCATTTCAGTTATCAGTTAGCCTCTTTTCCTACGGAATGCTACGCAACCAGAGGAACTTCGTTAACAGTTAGCCTCCTAATCGGAGGAACTTAGTTAACAGTTAAGAGTATCTCATGCAATAGGGAAGCTTGAAATACTGAAGTTGCTTTTTTCATCTCCTTAAAAAGGGGAGCCTTGAGACCTGATTTTCTGGCCAACTTCAACTTTATTGTCCTGATCTGTAAGTTTACAAGGACGTGACACTTGTGGAAATAGTCGGGTCTGGATTGTAACGAAAGTTTACTATTCGGAAAGGGAGTAGGGAGTAGAGGAGGGGAGTAAGGGTTAAGGAGCAGGAAGTTACAGGGATACCTAAAGACAGCAAAATTAATCGAACAGTGGGAAAAATTATTACCGATAATTACTGGTTTATTTGGATTTTAAAATTAGGATATATGAGCAAATCTTCAGATGACAAAAAGACAAGTAAATTTGCGATGAATTAAAATTTATTCCCGACTTTGACACATCAAAAAATTCAGAGAAAAAATTTACTATCTGTAGGTTGGGTTGGCAAAGGAAACCCAACAAAAATAGAGATGTATCTCAATTTTTTTCCTCTTCCTTTTGCTATATCTGTTGGGTTGCGCTGTCGCTTTTCATGTCGCGCAGCGAAACCCAACCTACTATATTCTCGACTTTGAGACATCAGAAAATTCAGAGAAAAGATTTACTATCTGTAGATTGGGTTGACAAAGGAAACCCAACAAAAATAGATATTTATCTCAATCTTTTTTCATCTTCATTTTGCTATATATGTTAGGTTAAGCAATAGCGGAAACCAACCGACAGTAATTCCGACTTTGAGACATCAGAAAATTGATAGAAAAAATTTACCATCTGTAGGTTAGGTTGACAAAGGAAACCCAACAAAAATAGATATGTATCTCAATTTTTTTTCTATCATTCTATTTCTTTATTTCCTAGTTCAAAGCCATTTTCTTTAACATAAACATAAGGAATAGTTGTAGCTTTAAAGTCAACTATATTGGCTGAATTTTGTACCCACTGACAATAAAGTGGATTGAATTCTTGATAAATTTTTTTGAGATTTTGTATTTCTGCTTCAAGTTGATTAGCTTTTTGATTGACTTTTTTCACTTGTTCCTGCAAGAGTTTTCCTCCCTCGTAAACTTGCTGTTGTAATTCCAGCCATTCCAGTCGATTTTTTTTTGGTTGTAGGTTAGTTTTCTTCTGATTAAGTTGTGCTTCTAATACTTTCAGAGATTGATTAATTCCCTGCATTTCTTCTTGCCAATTTGCAGTTTCTTCAGCATTTTTTTGACGAAAATCGGCTACTGCTTCGGGAGTATTATCTTTGGGGAAACTAACATTTATTTGGAAAGAAGAACGTTTTTGATGAAGTTGATCTATTTGAGCTTGCAAAGTATTTATTTCTATTTGTAAGGTTTCTACTTCTAATTTTATTTCAGCTAAATTTTCTTTCATAAACTTCAGTAGGATTTAATTTATAGCAATCGTCATTTCAGTTATCAGTTAGCCTCCTATCGGAGGAACTGCGTTAACAGTTAGCCTCCTGTCGGAGGAACTGCGTTAACAGTATCTTCGACTAAGGTATTGGGATTTATAGCAGTTTTCACAAAAGTAGACTACAAAACTTTTTCCTTCTTCTTTTAAGCCCAAATCTCTGTACTCTATTTTAATGAAAACTCCTATAAATACTGAATTGAATATTTTTTTCATCCTCTTAAAATAGGAGGCACATACCCTAATTTTTTGGTAAATGATCTGTGAAAAAAACTATAGGGGTTTGGTTTATAAATCCCATTTTTACTTGGGTTGGGAGATTAAATCCCTACAATAAAATATTACAACCTATAGGCAAATTACTATAGTCTATTAGGAACTACTATATATCCAGTTGTGCTATCTCCTAACACTAAATTTTTTGCTTTACCCCAATACCACCAATATGCACCAATATAAGCACAAATTAAACTATCTAATTTATCTTCTGTAGTTTTGAGAGTTGTCAGACTATTAATTTTTTCCATCTCTAGGAAATTATCGGAAATTACTAGAGCAGGTTCTAGAGTTGGTAAGATATTTATAATGTATTGGTGGAGTTTCAAAATTTCTGATTTTCTGTCAGCTAATCTACCTTTTTTATATTTCAAAATTTTCTCTAATCCAAATAAATTAACTATAGCCGGATGAGGGAATACTTCTATTTGAAAACGTCCTAATTTTTGCGGTTTAATTGTTGGTGCATGATTAAATCCTTTTGTTTCTAACGTAATGCCAAAATTTACTGTTCTTTGAGCAAAAGGTCGGTTAAGATTTGCTGGATAACATCCTGCATGATAACGACCAAAATATTTATGAGTAAGTTTATCTGGCAGTCTATTTCCTGTTTGATTGGGAATTATTGTAGGAGCATCTACAGCAATTATGGCAGGTGTTGGTTTGGGAGTAAAACTATCAATCCAATTTAAAATAGATGGAATTTCTAAGATACAATTTAAGTCTAATATTGTTAAATTTTTATCTGACCATTGTAAACAGCACAAACCACTTTTGCCTGATTGCCAACCCAGGTCTATTCCCATAAATTTCATAGTATTGATTTGTTGAAATTAATTCATTTTTTTATAAAAATTCTGGATGATTTTCATCTATCAACTCAAGATTAAGTTGGATTTTGAGACAAAGTTTTTAGTTCAAATATGACAACCTATTTAAGATTTTGATCTAGAGCAGTTTCCTACAAATACGAAATAAATATATTGACTGTTTTAGGGAGTAGTTCAATAATTGATAATTGATAATTACCTCTCCCTAAAAGAAAGAGGATTGAATAAAAGGAAAATTTTTTGTTGTTTCTCCTTGAAAGGAGAGGCTTGAAACCTTAATTATTCGGTAAGAGATGGAATAGGATATAGTAATCCTAAATAGGTTGTGATATAAATTAAAAAGTTGAAACTCCCACTTCCAGTTAAGTGTTCCCTATTCCCTAAAAAGCAGTAAGATTTTTGCCACGAATAAAATAGGATTGCTATAGATAACCACAGAATATTTATTCTATCAGTTTTACCACATTAATCTGTGAGCTGCTATATAAAATTCTTTGGGTTTATGGTCATGCGGTACAATTATATGTTGTAATTTATTTATCAAATTTGCTGTGAAGTAAAGATATTTATACAGGATAGCTTTCAAATAAAAACTTAGATGATTTTTGGTAAGCATTCAACAGTTAACTATAGCAATTATCAAAAACTGTGAGGTACAAAATTATATATTTTACGCGACAAGAAGCAGGAAATAAAAAATATAAGTGTACCTGACGAATCTGAAAAATACTATAGCAATCAAGAATCAGATGTGAGAAGTGAAGTTTCTGTTAAAATAAGAGAATATAGCAGTTATCATATTGATTTTTATACACTTTTTGATTATGAACTGTTCCCTATTTCCTTTTCCCTAAAAGCGATAAATTTTTGGCTTTATTCAAAATTGAGATACACCCAAAATATTTATATTTACTAGAAGTAGTTTTTTGATAATTATATAACCTATATATAGCCTAAATTTTATTTGAGATTATTTTATTTTCACCAGATACAATTCCCTAAAGACAGGAAAATAGCTAGACTCTAAAATTTGTGGCCTAGAACAATCACCAATGCCAGTAGTAATTTTATCTTTGAGCAAAGTTGCTATGATGGAATAAATCTCAAGAAAAATCACTTTATCTCTTTCTCCATCCCATCTATTTGTCTTGGGAAAAATCATTTTATATTATGTTCGGATAATCAGTTATAAATAAAATTTAAGAGCTGACAGTACCGAAGAAATACTAAAATTATCTTTACTTTTCTTCTTTCCTCCTTTCTTTCCTCCTGACTTCTGACTCCTGACTCCTTCCTAATTTATTATAAGTATTGAACCAAACATGATATTACCTGAGAAAAGCAAACAGTTTTTCTCTTAAAATAAATAAATATAAAAATATTCATCTATATATAATGAGTTACTGCTTTAATACTAACTGCAAAAATCCACAAAACTCTTCTGAAGCTGAATTATGTGATAGTTGTAATTCCCCTCTATTACTATCTCCTTCTGTAATTAGTAAAGATCGAGAAATAGAAACAACGGAAATTATTCCTTTATCCGATGATAATTCTTCTACCACAAACCAGTCTCGCTACCGCATGATTAAACTGATTGGATATGGTGGTTTTGGTAGAACTTTTTTAGCCGTAGATGAAGCAAATTCTGAGCAAAACTTTTGTGTAGTTAAACAATTTTTTCCTCAGAATAAATATTACTATCAAAATCATCATCAATCTGCAAAAATAATTTCTTCTAGTGGAGAACTTCAACTAAAAACATCAAAGCAAAAAGCAGTAGAATTATTTCGACAAGAAGCAGAACAATTAAAAACTTTAGGTAGTCATCCTCAAATTCCCCAATTATTAAAATTTTTTCAGCAGAATGAACAACAATATCTAGTTCAAGAATATATTGAAGGTAAAAATCTTGCTCAAGAATTAGCAGAAAAAGGTGTTTTTAACGAAACTAAAATTCGCGAACTATTAAATGATTTATTATCAGTCTTAGAATTTGTCCATAAAGCTAAAGTTATTCATCGAGATATTAAGCCAGAAAATATTATTCGTAGAACTAAGGGTAAACTGGTTTTAGTAGACTTTGGTGCAGCAAAATCAGTAGAAAAAAAAGGTTTGCCAAAAACTGGTACTATTATTGGTAGTGCTGCTTATACTGCTCCGGAGCAACTTATGGGTAAGGCAGTTTTTGCTAGTGATATTTATAGTTTAGGTGTGACTTGTATTCATCTGTTAACTCAAGTTTCCCCTTTTGATTTATTTGATAGTAGAGATAGTAAATGGGTGTGGCGAGATTATTTGAAGACTCCAGTCAGCGACCAACTTGGTCAAATTTTAGATAAGATGTTACAAGGTGCGACTAATAGACGTTATCATTCTGCTACTGCTATTATTAGACATCTTAATCCCCAGTCTAGTTATATGGAAACTGTTTATTTTTCCTCTTCTTCAGCAGTTCCGAAAAAGTTAACTCAGCAAGCAGCAATTAGAGAAAAACTCCAGGAAGTTTTAACTGCTGAGTCGGTAAAAGTTCAGGTAAGTCGTGTGCAGAAAACTTTGACTATTGTAGTTAGTAGAAAATTCGAGGATAAGGTTAACTATTTTCAAATTTTAAAGATCATTTCTGCTAAGTTAACAGATTTAAAATTGACAAATATAGATAAGGTTAAATTATTGGGTAAAGTTCAAGGTAAAACTAGACCTGAGTGGCAAAAAATATTGAGAATTAATCATCAAGCTAGATGGAAAAATAGAATTCTCAGACTACGAAAAACAGATAATTTTCTCAAAATCTCACAACTAGGAACTCAAGATTTTTGGTTAGCTAGATTTAGGGAAAAAGAATTTTGGTTAGATGTTTTGATGTTTGCTTTAACTTGGTTTATTTTTGCTTATCGTCTCATTATTTGGCATCCCCTCGTAGCTGCAATAATTGCATCAGCTTTTATTACTGTAAAGCGTCAAACTCAGAAACAGAATAAATTAAATACTAATAATTTGTTTGCTATGGTAGCTACAATATTTTTAATTTTAGGCTTGCTAGGGAAGATATTTTGGGTTTATGATATTTTTGGGTTGCTTTTAGGTTGCTTATTTGTGGCTTTACCTATTTTATATGTTAAAGAATAAATATACAGCTTTTTCCTTTATTATGAGGTAAAAATTTTTAGGTTTGAGGGAATAGGGAATAGGGAATAGGGAATAGAAAAGAAGAAAAATAAATGTACTTGATAGCTTTTAAATCTGCTATAAGTGGTTAATTATATATTTTAGAAGATGAAATCCTTGCTGTGTAAACATTACTTGTGTAAACAATTTTGTGTAGGTGCTTAGTTAATTTATAATTCTTCAATTAGGTTTTTGTTAGATTAATGAAGTACAATATTTCCTTATTCTCTCTTTCTTTATTCTCTCTCGATCTTTAATTACACAATTCAAAAATTTTGTATGTAGCTAATTTGATAATTACTATAGCAATGAGGAATCCGATGTGAGAATTTAGGTGTTGCTTAAAAGTGTAGCATATAGCCATATAGCACTTATAATATTCATTTTTATTGATTTTTTATTCTTCTCTGTTTCCTATTCTCAGTTCCCTCTTCCCTCAAATCTTGATTTGTTAATTTGTGAAAATTAAAATAGACATAATGTACAATTATTAGACAGTTATCACCGAGATAAAACAAAATTTATGTCTCGCTATTTTACCTTAAAAAAAAATGACTAATACACAAAAAAAATATGGTTTAGCAATTCATACTACCAGTCCCGAACTAGGTTTAGCTATTAGTAATTTTTCTGAAGATATTCGCTGGCAAACTTGGAATTTAGGTCGAGATTTATCGACTCATTTACATGAAAAATTGCAAGAATTTATACCTCCTCAAACTTGGCAAGATTTAAGCTTTATTGCTGTTGCAAAAGGACCGGGAAGTTTCACAGGTACTCGTATGGGTATAGTAACTGCTCGAACTTTAGCTCAACAGTTAAATATCCCTTTATTTGCCATTTCAACTTTAGCAACTATAGCTTGGTCATATCAACAAAAAAATGAGGATTTATCTCTGCAAATGTCGGCTCAAAGAAGTAAGTTATTTACAGCTATTTATCAGGTAACAGAAGCAGGTATAAATCCTCTACTAGAAGATACATTAATGACTGAGGAAGGATGGAAAAAAGCTTTAGAAAATTGGGAAAATCCTTATCAGTTAATTCAAGTAGAAAATGGTTTGGGAAAATCTGTTGTAAGTTTATTAGAATTAGCTCATTTAGAATGGCAAAAAGGGAACCTATACCATTGGTCTGAAGCATTACCTTTTTATGGACAAAATCCTGTATAAAAGTGATACAAGATATTTTATAGTAATCCTAACATTACTTAACTACTAAAATTAATTTATAGCGTTTCTCAACCTCTTAAACTATATTTATCTTTTGTCTTTTTATTTATTCCCTGTTCTCTCAAACCGAAAACTTTGTACCTGACGCTTGTTGGTAAATTCTACGTTATATGTATTTTGATATTTAGAGGAAATACATACTTTATTTTTTCCAAATTAATTTAATTTCTCTCTGTTGTTTTGATGTTAACTGACAATAAACTTGCATAATTTCTATATAAGTATAGTTAATAATAATTGCGCTTAATTGATTAGCATTTTTTTGCTTGTAAGATTAAATATTTTAAGATTACTATACTATTTTTTCGTTTATCAGTAGCATTATTACTGTCATTGTCTTCTAAACCCATAAATTTTTAATTAATTGCTTTTGCCAAAATGTATAATCTCTTCCTCAACTACTCTACTCTTGTTCTGTTTGAGCATCACTAACTTTTTTATCTTGATTAATTTTCTCTATTTCTGCTTCAACTTTTTCTTTTAACTCCATTTCTTCTTGCCAATTATTCAGTTGATTAAAAAGTTTCTTATTAATTTTAAATACAGGTTTTTCTGACATTTTATATGTTCTCCTTTTTAACTCAAATTTTATATTTATAGATATCAGCTATTTTAACGTAAGCATTCAGCAGTCAGCTAGCCTCTTTTCCTGCGGAATGCTTACATTTTAACTAATACCAAATAGGGTTATTAAAAGTTAGTTTGTAAAACTCCTATCTAACCCTTCTACTATCTGCTTGATCTTGATAATAAAGGTTTTCTCTAAACCAAAGTGAGTATAATACCAAATTCAAAAAGTAACCCTACTCATCCTATTTCCTGACTAACTACTACTTACTACTTACTACTCTAAACATGAGTAGATCAACTACATAAAATTGATAGAAACTAAATCTAAAATTAGTCAGGATCATCCTCATTTTTGCTAAATATTACTCTGACTCATAATACTTTTTCAGCAAATCCTAATTAGACCAAGAAAATACTTTTCCATAGAGGTAGAATTATTCCTACTAAAGAACCTATTAGTAAAGCTATCGTGCTTAAAGAACTAATACCAAAACCTAAAGTTCGTTTCTCGGCGGCCTGATAATAACCCCAAGCAAATAAGATACGTCCTACTACCCAAGCAGCACCGATACCAGCACCCCAAACTGGACTAACAAAAATAGAAAAAAGCCACAAAGAAGGTAAAAATAAAATTAATTGTTCCAAAGTATTTTGTTGTACTCTGACTACCCGCTCAAAATTTTCGTCTCCAGTCATTTGAGGAGGCATAATTTTATATTTAGCTCTAGCTCTACCTACATTAATAGTCACAACAAAATACATTAATAAAGTGACAAGTGTAACTAAACTAGGCCATAGAATTAATTGTGTTTCTAACATAGTAATCACTTTTTGAAAGATAATCTATCTCGACAACTTTAGTCAGATCATAGTTGTGATATTTAGTTTTGACAAGTAAATTTACTAACAATTTTATTTGTGAGGTAAAACTTCCTCTCAATACTCAAAATCGAAATTGTCAAAAATCACAATTTTTTTGATATTTTTTGAATAGTTGAATATTGAAAAACTATTCTTGTAATAGTAAGTAGTTAAATCAAATTATTACTTCTAGTTGGCAAAAATTAGTGATTTTATTTCAGAGATAAACATCTGATAATCTATTATTGGTTTACCCATAAAACCATCAGCTCCACTCACTTTCATATAATGCTGACTATCCTTTGCAGTACCAATTGCTGTAACTAACATAATAGGTACTTTAGCTGTATCGGGATTTGATTTTAGCAACTTAGTTATTTCAATTCCATTGATTCGTTGCCCATTATAATAACTATTTTCTAGACAAATATCCATAAGAATAATATCTGCCTTATTAGCCTTAACAATGTCTATAATTGTTTCTACATCTTCAGTAAGTTGAGCCGCAAACCCACCCACTTTTGTTAAAATTTTCTCAAATAATTTCCAGTTAAGTGGATTATCTTCAACGACTAAAACTTTTTGCATCTCAATTTTCCCTTACTTTGATTTTTGTAATTATTATTTTGCTATAGAAATCCTAAATAGGTTGTAACAAGTTTTATAATAGTTAATTTTAACTGAAAGTATGAGGAAATTATGACTCCTGTACAGATAATTTCCTAGGTGATGTCCGTATTTCAGAACTAAATTAACCCTACCACCAAAATACTACAACTAAAATAGGATTGCTATATTGTAACAATAAAATGTCTATATACTAAGTTCAATATTGATTGTCAAATATTTTTTGGGGAAAATGCAAACGTCAATTGAGTTATTTTTTCATACATAAGCAGATTAAGCGCGACAAAATTGCATATTTAGCTATCAAAAGCTTGAAGCTATAGCCATACTAAATAGGTTGCGGGTAATCAAAAAGTAAATAAAAAAACTGAAACTATTGCCTGGTCCCAGTTAAGCGTTTCCTAAAAGCGGTAAGATTTTGATACACAAATAAAATAGGATTGCTATAGTAATATAAATGACCTTGAAATTAATTTACAATTTGATACATAACGTAAAAATTTACCAGGCTCTACATTAATAAAATGGTAGATATTCTGTAAAAAAAATTGAAATCAATTTTTTTTACGGTATAGAGAATAATTATAATTAATATTTGGTATATTTATATCGATTAATTTTTAATAAGTAATTATGCAAAATCAATTATACATTTTATTGTACATCTCCAATCTTCTCCATAAATTATTTAAAACATATATATCTATAATATAGCAATTTCCACAATAGTGAGGTACAAAATTCCTTTTTTGCACTGGAGTAGGGAGTATTAGGAGTCTCACTGCACAAATCACTACTTTTAAACCATTACCTAATATTTCATATATTTATGAAGTCTGATAGATAATTTTAGCCAAAATAATTAAGTTTTTAATCCTGAAAATAAACCCCCATAAGCTCCTAAAAAAAATAGACATATCCAATAATCAAAAAGAAGAGAAATCATCCTAAAGAAACCATCAATTATTTCCCACTAATCCCTACTACCTCTTTTCTGGAATAGTCTAATTATTTACAAATAACTATTCTTACCCTGGCAGAATTGTACTAAGATAAATCTATTCTCATATCGTGAAAATGCTGATATTAAGCTAATCAAAAAATAGTTAAAATTTCCCAAAGCCTATGAGTGGAATATGCGCCCTAATTTAATAGGTAATCTATTTTATATACCTTTTTCAACTATGTGACTAAGTAATTACTGAAGTTAAGATAGCAGTTCCCAAAAAGCTTGAGGTAAAAAGTTTTAAGTTTGAGGAAACAGGGAGCAGGGAATAAGCTAATACGCATTTTAAATGCGTATTAGCAAGTCAGAAGTTAGAAGTTAGAAGTCAGAATTAATAAGAATTTTCCTTTGAAAAAAACAGACAAAAATAAGTCGTTAAAATAGACAACAGCTTAAATAAAAAGATAAAAGATAAAAGATAAATCTACATTATGAGCTTGAGAAAGCCTATGTTAATGAAAAATTATAAATTTTTGGTGGATTTTACGACAAATATCGTAGAGTCATAACTAAAAAATCAATTATTAGTAATTATTGAATTACCCATTATTCATATTTCTATCAAACCCGAAACCTTTTGATTGAGATGCTCTCAGTAATATTTACTATAAAAAAAACTGCAAACTTTTCCAAAACTTTACCAAATCTTCATATAAACTTCACTAATTTCAGAGTATACTTTTTAGTAAGGGTGTAATCAATATTTTATAAACTTTCTCTATATTTGTATTTGACTTTTGATATCCATTTATACTGCATATCTACTTATAAATACGGATATTAACAGCACTTCATAATTCAAACTAACAAGTTTCATTGACTAGGATAATCTCATAAATTTGAGTTTAACTACTCTTCTTCATAGCTGAAGAGCGCAATTTAACATTTATGAAACAATTAGTAGTAGTTATAAACTTACAATTTTGAGGATTACTTTCTCAGAATAAAAGAGAGCTAGTAATCAATATCCTGCAAAAATATTTATTCTAATATATAGAAAAATTTGTTTATCAATAATTAAGTTAATCAAAGGAAAAGTGAAATTATTTAATAATTGATTTCAGGGGGGAAATGATAAAAATGTCAAACTATAATGAAACTAATTTATCAAATAAAAATTACAAACATACCAAACAAGAGCAACTAATTTATCAGCATTTACAAGATTTATCTCGCCACGAAAGTCCTGAGTTTTCAATTGATAGATTTAAAGATTTATTTATTGATGCTTCTGGATATTCAGTCCCAGAAATTTGGCAGTCAATAGAAGCAATTATCGATGCCGATCCTAACGCAGAAGAATTTCACAATATTCTCAATAGAAGTTGTTATATATTAATTAACCGTTGGCTACAAAATCCACAATTGCAAAAATCAATTCCAGATTTAGTAAATCTATTTCTAGTCAAACCAAATCGCCTGCCTAATTCTTGGACTTCTAAACGAATACAAACTTTAATTAGTAGTTTTATAAAAACAGAAAAATATCTAGCTTTACAACGTTTAGCTCAGATGTTTGTTAAAGAAGTTCAAGAAATTACAGAAATTACAGAGCAGAAACTAGAAAAATTAATTAACCGATATCCATATCTCTATGAAAACAGCTTTATTAATGAGGATAGCACTGATGAAGAGCGAGAAGAAATTCGGATAATGAGACAAAAACATCAGCAAAAATACGAAATAGATTTATCCAAATATATTACTTACCAAAAGTTGTCCAGGAGAAGCAATTCCATTCAAAATCCCACCTTAATCAAAGATGAAGAACTAAATGATGCGATCCAATACTTTACTGGAAAAGTTAATGGTGGTCAAACATTACGCAACCAAGCTGAAAGGTTTCGTTTGTATCGTGATTTAACATATTCTTATCGGAGTTTTAAAGATGGTTTATATGAATACTTAACTGATACGATTGACTATGGTTATGGCAAACGTAAATTCAATCATAAGCTATATCATAAATTACAAAATACTCAGTCTCAAAATAATAGTATTAAACCCAATGATTTGCTAATTTTAGATACTTGTAAAAATTTATTAGATTTTATGGTTGTTGAAAGTATAGAACAACCAAAACATTTTGTTTTTTATGACTTAATTAATAATCTTGGGTCGATTAGAGTTATGGGAATTTTATTAAAAATCATACTTTTTTGCGGGGAAGCAAAACCTTATTTGGAAAGAAAATTTTCTATTCTTTTTAACCATTATCAGGGAGCAACCTCTGGTAAAGTTTGGTGGTTAGTTAAATCCATGGAAACTTTCAATGTTGCATTAATAACTAATTTTGGAGGAATTAATCTCTGTTGCTTTTAATATTTTGAAAATCTTATTTTTTAGTAACCCTAAATAAACATCTTTCTGAACATAAGAATTTGACAGCGGATTCAAGAAGAAACGGAGAGTGGGAGACACGGAGGCGCGGAGACTGAATCAGATCAAATCTGTTGACTATGGTTCCCAATAAATCGGAGTAATATAATTCGGTCGTTCATCATACAATATTTAGGGAACGAATGCCATTTGCTAACGCCAAGCTGCGCGACATGTTTTGCTGGCGCATAACTCCGTTTTTCATGTCGCGCAACGTTTTCCTACGGAACATGAAAAACGTTTCGGCTAAGAGCCGACATGAATGCGGTAGCATGACCTTATGAAAGTTGTGCGCTAGCTAAACGGCTCTCGCCGACATGTTTGCGCAGCATTCCGTCAGGAAAAAACGTAGTTGTGCGATAGCAAAACGCCCCTAAAATATTATTTAATGCTGAATAACAGTGATGCTAACCGATTTGATATCAGCCTTTCATCCAGTCCCCATGTTCCTGTGTCCCGGTGTCTCCGCCTCCCCCTGTCCCCATGTCCCCGCGTCTCCTAACTACCAGCGCGATACAATAACTAATTCACCCCGTCCCCGTGTCTCCGCGTCTCCGCGTCTCGCCCTCTCCTTACTCCCAGAGCGATACGATAACGAATTATCATGATTCTATATGACTTCGTTAATCCTACTTGATTCATCTTTTAAATTACCAACACTTCTGATATTGACTGATCAATGCTATGCTGGTAGCATACTCACGATGGTAAGTGCGCTATTAGACAACATGTATACGAAGGCGACCATATTCCCTTCGTCTACTCTGCTCGGTGTGATAGCTTGCATTTATGCCTTTTTCCTGAGTTTCTGTATAATTCAATAACTACACGCATCAAGAGGTAACCCACATGACTCAACAAGCTAGCAAGCTCGTTATCGTCACAGAAAAGTTGCTGCTGAAAAAGATCGCCAAGATCATCGACGAAGCCGGGGCTACCGGTTATACAGTCGTGGAAGTCGGCGGTAAAGGCAGTCGTAACGTGCGCTCGTCGGGGCAACCCGCCGTTGGCGACAAATACTCAAATATAAAGTTCGAGATACTTACTCCCAATCGGGATATGGCCGTGGAGATTTCCGATAAGGTCGCAACGGAGTTTTTCGACGATTATTCTGGTATCGCCTATCTCTGTAATGTGATGGAGGTACTGCACGCGCACACATTCTAACTCAAAACCTAGTCCGTAAAACAAAAAAAACCGGGGCATGACCTCGGTTTTTTGATTGCTGTGTTTCTTGCGTGCGAGAAGTTGACGCTGACGAATAATATAGAATCCGATTGAACACTGGTCATTGCGACGAGAGGAAGCAATCTCGTGAGACCTCTGAGATTGCTTACTTCCACTCCGTTCCAGTCGCAATGACTTGGGTATAGTAATTATCCGGATTTGATATAATTCATTAGACCACAGCTATAGTATAGCGATTGCTGATTAAATCTCAAAGAATTTACAGATAAAGGTTTGAGCAATTTTAGCTAGCTTTGGAAAAAGTACCTAGTTTTCAGCTATTTATGATCAAAAAGTTAGGATTTTGGCAAGAGTTCAGCAAAAAAATTACTCCCCTACTCCCCTACTCCCCTACTCTCTACTCCCCCGCTCCCCTAGTCCTTAAAAAAGACTTTTGTCACCAGACTCTAGTATAGGTCGCGCGTCTGTTGAATGGAGACGACGCAGACCTGAACATAGCTGCTACATTGGTGGCTGGGCTAGGGGGAACTCCCATACAGGGCCAAGGGCCGTTTCAAAGTATCGTGAGTTAATAATTTAAGGAGAACGAGAGATTTTTAGGCTCATAAAATTGAGAAATTAGCCACCCATTTGCCGATTTTTCAGCTTCGGAGTGTCATTAAACTCTGTCTAAATTCTGGTTCAATGCCCTCAAAGCCACAACAATTTGTTAATTAGCCTTTAAGA